>CAZMJD010000184.1:0-3779 GCA_964566385.1 uncultured Candidatus Poseidoniales archaeon
GTCCCTAAGACTCTCGACTCGCATGGCTTAATCGAACTCCAATAGCGGTCGCCTCCGGCAGGATCAACCGGAGTTGTGTGTCGTTTGACACGATACTGCTGATCCTTTCGGACGATCGATGCTGAAATATTTCATTCGCGCTTTCTATTGACGGAGGAATGACATATGCACTCCTCGCAAACATTGGTTCACCTCCTCAGCCCCGAGCGAGCGGCCGAAGCCGGTTTCTCGGAACCGCACGTCCTTGGCCTACGAGTCGTGGATGGGTGGGATCATCGCCTTATGGCTCTCCACCCTACGCCTGATTCGTCGGCAGGCTCCCCAATTGGGGTCCCTATATCAAGATGACTAGGTGGACTTCATTCGGCACCGAAGAACTGACGGAGCATTGGATGCATTTCCATCGCTTGCTCCTTCTGTATCTGTTCGTATGTTCGCAGGATGATGCCTACGGCTAGGAGCAGCCCGGTTCCGGTTGCGTTACCTACGGTTCCTAACAGATCAGCTCCCGCTGCGAGCAACCCCACGAAGGCGCCCGAGAACAGCGTCACGGGGGGGATATATCTCATCAGAATTTTCTCAAGAACCTGCGGACTCTTACGGAATCCAGGAATTTGCATACCCGTTCGTTCAATCTGTTTGGCAACGTCCTTTGCTCCCATGTTCGTTGTTTCGATCCAGAACTTCGCGAAGACCATCGAACCAAGTGTCATGATTGCTACGTAGAGGAAGACGTGCAGAAGAATCTGCGGAATCGTGTGCCCAAAGGCATCTGGGGTCTGATTGAGTATTGGCATCAACCACCCCTGAACACCACTGACCATTGAGATGTACCATGCAATACCATCCGACGGAGCTGTCGCTCCCGGCTCATACTTTCCGATATATTCTGCGACCGAGAATGCCCCCTTGGCTCCGAAGACCGGCACTGTTGACAAGATGTCATGACTCCAGAATAGCAATGTGAACATATTCACGTTGGCAAGCAGAGCTGCCATGAGAATCACAGGAATATTCGATGCGTAGACCAACCTGATTGGATATTTCCCACGATGTCCTCTGACCTTTCCATGAGTGAGCGGCAATTCGATCTTTGATGATTCAGCATATGCTACAACTAGGAACACGATGACCGATGAGGCCAGAGCGACCAATGGATTGGCGTGTGTGAGAAGGATCAGCTCGAATCCGTTCTGAGAGACTAGTTCAGCGTGCGTTGATGATCTGAGCATGTAGAAAATCATCGGAAGTGTACCTGATGGCGGGTTCTCAAATCCATAGGCAAGTCCTGGGACGACTTTCAGTGGTGATAACGTTCCGACGAATGTACTCTGAGCTACACCGGCTGCAATGAAGAGTGAGATACCTGACCCGATGCCCCATTTTGAGACGAGTTCATCGAGCAGGAACACGAGGTAAGAACCGACGAACAACTGCGCCACGATAATCGTGTTCGCCCAACCTGAACCGATGTGGGCGATAAGATCGGGGTCCGCTTCAAGGAATCCATACACTTGTGGAATCGATTCGACAGGGATCATGATCATGACGAGGATCTTCTGAACTCCTTGGTACACCTGCTTGTCGTCTCCATCTTGCAGATCGAGTTGGATGATCTTGGCACCCGCAAACAATTGCATGATGATGCTAGCTGTTACGATTGGACCTATACCCAGATGCATGATTGAACCCGATGCGCCTGCCATGATCGCACGGAAGCTCGAGAAGATATCGAGAGCAGTGCCTGAGAGTCCCCAGATGACGACATTTGTCATTGCGAAATAGATGATCAGGACCAAAGTTGTGGTCCAGAGTTTCTGATTGAACCTAACGTGGCCCTCTGGTTTCTTGATTGATGGATAAACATCCACCATCCGCTTGAGAGCATAGAGTCTGGACGAATCATCACCGCTGTACATCAGGCAGACCAGAATCAAGCCGACTGCAAGTCCCATCAGCAGTCCGCCGACAAAAAGGAATCCAACGTATTCGGTGTCTTTGACTGCCCACACTACTGCTCCAACGACAAAGGACAGCCAACCGGTAAATTTCCCATACTTTCCGATGAACCGTACTTCACTGAGCCCTCCCGGTAACGGCGCTCTCAAAGCCCAGATGATGTAAGCGACATACGGTATGGTTGCACCGATGCCCAGAATGGCACGCGTTCTCAGGCCAGCCAGATCCTCGGGCAGATCATCGAACAGATATTCCCTCTGCCAGTATAGCAGGAGCCCCCAATAGATGGCTCCTACGGTGGCGATGGCCCAGATGACTGGTTGTCGTTGGGTAGCCATGGCAGTTCTCTTCCCTCTTTAGTCATAGATGCGTACTCACTTCTTTCCACCGAGGAGTCTGCGTTGTGGTTTACCACCTTTGCCACCTTTGGCTGTTGGACCTAGAGTTCGTGGTCCCTTGGATTTGCCCTTGGAGGCTTTGGCCGCGGGTCCAATGCCTTTTGTGGCAGCCTTGCCTTTGGATTTCTTTGCAGATGAAGATCCGATTGTCTTGCTCTTCTTCTCCTTCTTTGCAGATTTCTGAGAACCGATTGCCTTGCTCTTCTTCTCCTTCTTAGCGGATTTCTGAGAACCGATTGCCTTGCTCCTCTTCTCCTTCTTTGTGGATTTCTGAGAACCGATTGTCTTGCTCTTTTTCTCCTTCTTTGTGGAGGTTTGAGAGCCGATTGCCTTGCTTCCCTTCTTCTTAGCGGATGCCGAAGATTTCGATGCCCCGAGGGATTTCCCAGATGGGGCTCCGATCCCTTCCATTACACTTGGTGTGAGGATTGCTCCGAAGCGCTTACCGCTGCCACTGATCTTGGCTGATGCAATCTTCCCGCCTGTACTCTTTGCCTTGGAACCGGCCTTCATGGATTTGCCAGCCGTCTTCTGACTCTTCTTTGCCTCAGCCTGAGCTTTCTTCGCATCGGCCTTCAGCATAGCCAGAGCCTGACCGGCCCAATCATCACGTCCTGCTCGACCTGGGAAATGCTTGAGCTTCTCGTTGATTTCTGCCTCTTGGGCAGCGGTGATATTCGCAAGGTCCTCAAGAGTGACAACGCCTACTTCCTCAAGTTTCTCTGCGATGAAGGGCCCAATGCCCTTCACTGTCTGGAGTTCTTCATCGTCGGCCATTTCATTCCTCCTCAAAACCACTCATTCCGCTGACTGATCCACCAGCACTATCGATCTTGGCAATAGCACCTGGACTCGCTGAATCAACCCTCACTTTGAGCGCAACTGAGATTCGACCTCGTCCGAGCAGGCGAGTGTAGCCTAGTGCTCCGAGGTCCACCTCGTTTGAACCATCTGCTAACTCTTCAAGATCGCAGATATTGATGACCTCATGGACTGTGCGAAGACCTGGCATCCTGTTGAAGCCATGTCTGCCCCAACGGTCTGGGTAGTGGATCAATCTAGTCATTACCCGATGCTTATTCATGCCTGCCAGCCCGCGCCCACCGCGCTTACCGGCACCTCGGCCGGCCTTCTTTCCTCGTCCGTGTGTTCTGTTGCGACCACGAAACTGCTTTGTCCTGGAAACCATTTTGTCAACACCTCATACCATTCTTGCGATCAGATCGGAGATACCGTCCTTCCTGTGTCCAAGTGCTCCACCAACGCTGTAAGCCCGCTTGATTCCTCCCCATCCTTTGGTTCCACGTGGTGGGTGAAGCCTGAAGACGGGTTTGAGACCCTTCACGATTCGAACGGTCGCCTCCCCTCCTTCGATGGCTGAAGCTAGAGCCTCGAATGACGGATAATCTGAATTTCCTGCGC
>CAZMJD010000185.1:0-3746 GCA_964566385.1 uncultured Candidatus Poseidoniales archaeon
GCGCAACCATAGTTGGAACAGGAGCTCCTGAATCAAGTTTGTCAACGAGACCACTTACGTGATGATCAAGGACGACATCACCAACTACAACAGCACTGCCGCCTTGAAAATCACGCACTTGATTCGCTAGAGACTGAAGTCTGCGAACTTGATCTGGATCAGACATCACACATTTCTCCTACGTGGTCAGGTCAGCCTCTCCCTGACTTCCTCCATTAATGCTCGTTCTTCATTTGAAGTGATGTTCAAACATGATCTCAGATTGGCTAGAATCGCTTCCTCATCATCACTGACCTCACCGTCCGACCATGCTGCTTCAAGTGCTGACAAGAACGTTATCAGCCGTCCATCTGAGACCGGACCAAGGACCATGGCCTCACGGGCCAAGATTGTCTGATGATCATCCTCAGGAATCGCGAAGACCTTCCGCAGGCCCTTCAGCATGGGATGATCGCCGTCAGGTTGGAGAAGATCTTCAGAGATACCAAGCCGAATCAATTCCCTGTATATCTGTCCCCCGTCACGTCCAGTACCCGAAAGAGCGCTGTCTCGCTCCTCGTTAGTGATCTCCATCACCGTTGAAGGATCGATTCGATAGGCGATTGCTACGTCATTGATGAGTGATTGCTCATCAATCGTGATCCGCCCATCACTCCAAGCCCTACGCAGCATCATCCTCAGTACCTCTGCCGCTTTGGCCCGAGCGGTACGTTCATCCTCCACACGTTCACGAGGCACCAGTTCATCGACCCCAGTCGATTCTACCAAAGAATCCGCTTCCATTCTGCCGTTCGCAGTCAGTGCATACAAACGCTGACGCTGACGACCGCCTTCGACGCGGCCCATGTTTTCAGTAATGATGGAATCATCAAGCAAACCTCGCAGGACTCTGGGGACATGCTTACGAGAAATATCGACTCCCACAGCAATGCCAGCCTGCGTGTGACGGGGGTCTGAACTGTGTACCTCGACCTCATTCGGCAAGGCGCGAAGATGTATCAGAACGCGCTCACGCACGGTCAGGTCTTCCCCCCCCATGGACTTCGATAGGGCGCGGCCTTCATGACTGTGGCGATGATGGCATCTCATGGCGAGAGGCATGGAGGGCCCGGAATGGGACGGAACCGGGTGGATCATCACAGGTCCTGCTGCAGCACGCCTGAACGAACGAGGAAGGCTTGGGGAAAGGCTGGGGAACCAGCGCGTTCGGTTAAGTGATACTGAACTGTTCCATGCCATACGCCATCGTGGTGTGCATCCCCCTCAGGGTGAATGGATGAACGAGGCACTCACACGCGATTCACAATTCCTACACCTTGCAGAGGTGTTGAGTGCATTGCGAGCACCTGGAGAACTCTACCTGCCTTTGTATCGAACAAGATTTCAGGAGACCGATTGTTGGGCCATGCGCTGGAATGCTGGGGATGACCCCAAGGCTGACGCACCCGCATCAGAGGTCAGGTGGTCCAAGGCAGATGAAGAAGTGAATTGGTTTGAACTGGGAATGTGGACCATGAAGGCACTTGAGACGAAAAGAAGTGCAGAACAAGTGGTCATTGATGATGAAGGCGACATCACGAGATTTGTTATCGAACCTATCGAACCTAACGGGAACCACGGTCCACCTTCTGATGCGTGGTCTGGCCCTCATCTATGGCTCGATCAATTCATTGCCAGTGGAGAGGGTTATTTCCTACCTGCATCAGTCAGCTGGCCGTTCACCTCGATTGGGCGACCGTGTGAAGGAGGATGGTGGCTTGATGCCCTCGAACATGCATGGGTCACAACCTCGGGAGAACTCAAGGATCAGCACGAGAGTATTCTGGGCTTGTTCACTCATCTCGTCGACAGAGGGTTGCAACTTCGTCCAGGATTCAAGTACGGAACAAGGTGGAGAGCCTACGAGGACGACATCGATGAACACCACGCTCCTTATCTGATCACACCTATCGAGGAGGCCCCACGAGACTGGAATGGTGCATGTCGAGCCAGCAGACTGGCAAGTGGTGTCAAGAAACAATGGTGTTTTGCCTTCTGGCATCAAGGCGAGTGGTCATTGATCAAAGTTCGCCGACGCCGGCCAGGAGCATCTCACGCATGATCGATATGATCCTCACCTGAACGAAGTAGGGGTTGAACGGATTCATCGATTCCTTCGAGGCCACCCATCATCACCTCTGCATCGGCCTCCTCATTGGTTCGGGGACGCATCCCCGCCAAGAGGACCCAGAACCCCATGAGAAGAAGCATCAGAGAGAGTCGACCAGCATTGCTCTCAGGAAGCCCAAAGGCTGAGGATACTGATTCAACTGGGCGCTCAGTCTCTAAACGGACAGGAATTTCGTACCTAGCTCCACCATGTTCAAGCAGAAGAATTCCCTCTGCAATCATATTCGGCGTCAATAATCCATCTGGCACAATCTCAAGCACAATGTCACCCGATTCATTGCTCGATGTCTCAATGATGAGAGAATCATTCGGATCTGTGACTCTGGCGAGGGCTCCGAGCACTTGGACATGATATAACTGAGAGCCTACGCCATCACCAGGCACAATGATGGTAGAAGACGAGGGAACTGTAGAGACTGCATGAAACACAATCGATTCAGTCACTGGAAGAGGTCGCCAAGACAGTCCAACAAGATCAAGCGATGCTCGACGGCTTGGATAATTCTGACAGCGAATCTCAAGATTGGTCTCAATAGAGGTACCAGGTGAAAGAAGACCATCAGTCGGTATCGATAGGCGCCAACCAGTACTCGTGGTCACGGTCGTGAATTCATTGGACACACCATTCGTCTGAATGGTTGCTGAAAGATCTGAATCTGTGGAACAAGCGTCGTTCTGAAGCACATCGATGTCCACCGATTCTCCTGGAATAAGACCGATGGGGGTGGTTGAACCATCCAATATCACAGGAGATGAAAGTGAGGCGTTGATCTGAATCAATGTGCCAGTGGCATTACTTGAGAGCACTTCAATTACCCATGGCACCAGAAATCCTCGCCGATCATGAATGAAAATACCTTCTGCTCCAAAGACATCACCTTCTGTAAATAGATCCGACTGCTTTCCCTCGTCAACACCACGTTCTAAGCCCCGATCACCATCTGCCTCAACAACACTCAGGAATGAATAATCGGGATCCAGATTACCTCCATTATCCTCAAGACCAATGATTAGATCATCTCGCTGCAACACCAAAAGACCAGAGCCAGGAAGCGCCGAATCAAAACCAGTCTGACTTCGATGCTCAAGATGGACATATTCCCTATCCGAGAGACGAATCTGGATGGCATCACCCCCTTCCGACCAAGGAGATATCAAAACCTGGGAAGTTGCCGGAGCCAGTGGATCTAAGCGCCAGTAACGTTCCTGACCAACAAGAGACATGGTCGCACTCGTGGGAAGGCTCGGAGTTCTGCCGCGATCGTTCCAGTTACCCGAGGCCATGATATCGAATACTCCAACTCCCGACCAATCTGATCCGTCATGCATGCCATGAACATCATATAGATCGATTGCCCCCATCATGTGAAGCATCTCGTGCACCATCGTCCCTAGATTCTCCAACCCAGTCAAGCCACCAGAAGCTATGACATAGGAATCAATGCTCATGTCATCGGGAAGAGAGTAAGGCGATTCAAGGGGGCCGTAATGACTCCAGATATCCGAACTGCGCCCTGAGGATTCCTCACGCATAGAAGCGTGAACTATGAGGAGCCTGTCGCCTGTACCATCATCAT
>CAZMJD010000186.1:0-3696 GCA_964566385.1 uncultured Candidatus Poseidoniales archaeon
GTCCAGCTATCGAGAATGGTAATGTGTTCATTGCTCAGCCACCATTGTATCAATTGAAGCGAGGAAAGCAGACGAGATATGCATTCACGGATCTAGAACGAGAGCAGATGATTGCTGAATTGAAAGGCGATGCTTCAGATGCCAAGGTAGGTGTGCAACGGTACAAGGGTCTTGGTGAGATGAATCCAGATCAGCTATGGGAGACGACCATGGATCCTGAGACTAGGACTCTCCTGAAGGTCTCGGCTGAAGATTTCACCGATGAAGGAATCACCTCTGATCTCTTCATGACTTTGATGGGTGAAGATGTCGCTGATCGTCGTGCATTTATCGAGAGATATGCAGCGGAGGTGACCAATCTTGACGTCTGAAGGTGAAGATGAGGATGGTTCTCAGAATCCAACTGATCACCAGGTCAGGCATCTCGTCGACGATGAGATGCGTACCAGTTACATCAACTACGCTATGTCTGTCATCATAGGTCGCGCCTTGCCGGAGGTCAGAGACGGCCTCAAACCAGTGCATCGCCGCGTTCTGTATGGGATGTATGAGGGGGGATACACCTCGGATAGATCGTACAGCAAGTCAGCGCGTTCCGTTGGTGATGTGATGGGCAAATATCACCCTCATGGCGACCAGTCTATCTATGACACGATGGTCCGCATGACGCAGGATTTCAGTCTGCGTTACCCGCTTATCGATGGGCAGGGCAACTTTGGATCAATCGATGGCGACCCTCCAGCTGCCATGCGTTACACTGAATCTCGTCTCGATCGCCTTTCCAAGCATATGTTGGAGGACATCGACAAACATACTGTCGACTTCCAACCGAATTTCGACGATTCAGAGAATGAACCGGTCGTCCTGCCTGCTCGCTTACCCAACCTCTTGCTCAATGGTAGTGATGGAATTGCGGTCGGTATGGCGACGAAGATCCCTCCACACAATCTGAATGAGGTCGCATCAGCCATTTACCTCCATGTCGATAGAATCATCGAAGATGGAGTGAACAAGGATTCTGCACAACCTCCAATGATCACAGTTGATGAATATCTGCAGCACATCACTGGACCTGATTTCCCTACTGGAGCTACCCTCTATGGAATCGATGGGATTCGTGACATGTATGAGACCGGTCATGGCAGGTTCCACGTGCGCTCAAGATGTGAGGTTCACGATGATGACCTCGGGAAACGCATCATTGTGAGTGAGATCCCCTATCAGGTCCGGAAGGCGAGCATGCTCGAAGGTATCGCAGAATTGGTCACCAAGGATCAGGTACAGGGTATCCGAGACATCCGTGATGAATCGAGTAAGGAAGGGATCAGAGTAGTCATCGAAATTAAGCAGAACGCAGATCCTCATGCCGTCCTCAACCAGCTGTTCAAATCCAGTCGATTGCAGGTGTCCTATTCGGCGAATATGATGGGCATCATCGATAATCAACCAGTACTACTCACGCTTTCCACAATGCTTCACACGTATGTCAGGCATCGTGAAGACGTCATTGAACGACGTACTCAGTTCAATCTTGAAAAGGCTCAGAGGAGAGCTCACGTTCTAGAGGGGTTGGTCAAAGCTCAGAACCGTATTGAGGATGTCATCAAGGCAGGACGTGGGAGTGCGAGCAGGGAGAACTTCGAGAGTATCTTGCGTGGTGATGAGATCTTCAACGGCGTTGATCGATTCGACTTCACCGAAGTACAGGCCAAAGCTATCGCAGAGCGGCGGCTGTACCAACTCTCTCGCCTTGATGTCAAGAAGGTGGAGGATGAGCATGGTGAACTTCAGATGTCCATCGCAGAATTTGAAGACATTCTCGGCAGCCGTGAACGTCGGCTCAATATTCTGGTCGGCGAACTCAAAGAGATGGTGGATCGACACGGTGATGAGCGCCGTAGCGTGATTGACCCCATGCCTCTGTCCATGGATCGAGAAGATTTGATTGAAGAGCGTGCTATCGTTATTTCATTATCTGAGGACAATTACATACGCCATCTACCGGTTGAAGCATTTCGTGTTCAGAACCGTGGTGGTAAGGGATTGAAAGGAGTCGCCACAAAAGATGAGGACTTCCCTAAATCAATTCTGACATGTTTCAGTAAGGACCGACTTCTGATCTTCACAAACCAGGGTCGTGTCTATGGCCTAAAGGCATGGGAAACTCCTCAAGGGAGCCGGCACAGCCGTGGAAGCCACATTCGAAACCTGATCGAGAGATTGCGAGAGGATGAAAAAGTCGTGACAATACTTCCAATATCCAAGGAACTACAGGAAGATCCTGAGGGGCAGTATCTGCTGTTTGCAACTCGTAAAGGCTTGATCAAGAAGACCTCTCTTGGAGAATATGTCCGTATCAATAGGAATGGTAAGTATGCACTTCGCTTCAAGATGGAAGGAGATCAGCTTGTCAATGTCCGTGTAGCCACTGATGAGCATGATGTTGTCATGATCTCCAGTACTGGCTATGCCTCACGTTTCTCCTGCAACAGGATACGAGCATCCGGGCGGGTCTCTGGTGGGGTGTTCGGAATCAAGACAGGCGACCGGAAGAATGCTGATGGGGGGCATGTGGTCGGAATGGTTGCGACAAATGATAATGAGACTCAGATTCTGACTGCGAGCAAGTATGGTATGGGCAAGCGGTCGCGACTGGGTTCTTCTGAACGCATACCGGACCTTGATCGTGAAGGTGCTCAAAAATTCGACAAAGAGGGAAGCCCAAGATTCACCACAGATGGTTACCGGCGCACGAATCCTGGCGCTAAAGGAGTACGCACGATGAGACTCAATGAGGCGAATGGTGATGAAATTGTTTGTGTCCATACGATTCCTGATATCGGTGACCAATTATTCCTGTTGACCAGTAAGGGCATGATGATTCGGGTGCGTGCTGACCAAACGAAGGAAACATCTGGTAAGGCAACCAAGGGCACACGTGTGATGGAGTTGCGAGATAAGGACAAAGGTGGATTCCTTGATGAGATCATATTCTCGGCTCGGTTGCCAGCTGAATTGGTGGACGTGGAAGAGCAGATCGAATTGATGGCAGTCTCCGAAGAAGAATGAGTCCGCACCGTTGCGTTTATTCCGAGCACGCGGCACGCTGTCTCAGCGGCGGTCGCATAGCCTGGCCATTGCGCTGGATTGCTAATCCAGTGGGATTCGTCCCACGGGGGTTCGAATCCCCCTCGCCGCGCCACTCGTAGAACTGGGAGATGCGGGGAATGTGCTCGTACCGGGATTCGAACCCGGGTCTCCGGGTCGAAAACCCGAAATGATGGGCCACTACACCATACGAGCGGCAGATTCGACGACCGAGGATGATGGTTTGAATGATGCGGCTGGTCATGCTTCTTCGGTCGCGTCATCTGGCCTTTTTCCAGTTCTTCGTTCCAGTTCGTGAGTGATCAGGATGATGCTGATTCCGGCGGCCATCCAGAACAGGACGAGAATGAATTGACCTTCGGGGAGGATGTTCCTCA
Source organism: uncultured Candidatus Poseidoniales archaeon (assembly GCA_964566385.1). Taxonomy (GTDB): domain Archaea; phylum Thermoplasmatota; class Poseidoniia; order Poseidoniales; family CAYMED01; genus CAYMED01. The sequence goes on from CAZMJD010000186.1 coordinate 3,486, forward strand.
TCTCGCCTTGTTCGATATCGTATTGGGTCTTCCATGGCCAGAGCGTGGGCAGAGATCCAGCTATCAGACCAGTTAGAACCGCCATCATGCGGTCATGATGTTCATGCAGAAGTTTCGAGATGATAGGAACTACGAGTGCGGCGCCAATGAGAATGCCTGTAGCAAAGATGCCTAGGGTGGCATACTCAGCATCGTGAAGGGCTGATGTCAC
>CAZMJD010000187.1:0-3690 GCA_964566385.1 uncultured Candidatus Poseidoniales archaeon
AAGCAGAGGCCGCGTTAGTGCCTGGATTCTCAATTCTCTCAACTGTTGCTGGAGTCGTGTTGGCTGCAGTGGTGATCACTTCCCGCCGAACTGGCAGGAATGTTTAGACCACTGAACCAAGCGCCGTGCACGTTGACCCGACCTTTCTCAGTAGTCATAGTTGTCAGCCTCATCCTTGTTCCCTGGGCGATGCTAGTGGGAGATGCCGCCTCAGGTGATGCCTGCGTCATCGATTCAGAAGGATACTGCATCTTCACAGGGACTCCACACGAGAACGGTTTGCAGCCAAGCACCGACCAGATTGTGGATCGAGATGGCAATGTCCTGTTCATGCTTGACCAAGCTGTCGCGGTCAACTCACATGGAGATGTACTGCAAGCACGAGGCACACCTGCTATGGATGGGGATCGCCTCATCCAATCCTCACTGGACGGTTTGACAGACGACGAGAAGGCATTTCACAGAGTGATGGCGACCATGTTTCCCATCCGTAATGCACTCATGTACGACATCGCTGAGACGACGCAATCTGACTGGAACATCTTGGTTGAAGAACTCAGCATCAGGCAGATCAAGGAGACGACCTACACAGGGGGTCCAACACCGAAAGACAACTACTACGGAAGACAGGGAGTGTTTGATCTGGCTAAGGATCCTGCAGGTAAGGACATCCATCACGAGGTCATGAAATTCCTTGAAGAATCTGGCATCTACCTACTCTGTCACGTGACCAGTGATGAATTCAATCAGATGCTGAAGGACACCCACCCGGAGGGTCATGATCCCTGTGATGATGCAGGCATCACAGTGAAGATGCCGTTCACACCACTCCCGAACAACAATACCGGAGATTCAGCGGACTGCACGGAAATGGTCAGAACAGTAGGGGACCCATACATCGTCGATGCTTCGCTGGGAGATGATATGTTCCCCGGCACAGCCCAGTGCCCATTACTCACCATCCAGAGAGCTGCTGACCTGATGAGTGACAACGAGGTTGTCGAGGTACGCTCAGGAGTATACCACGAAGAGGTTGTTGTCAGCGGCAAGAGCAACATCACGTTCAGGGCAGCCGAGGGAGACCGAGTCGTTCTTGATGGTTCACAGGATATCGAAAATGACCTGAATGCGACGTGGCAGATGCACCAAGATGGAATCTATCGAGCTGACTTGAATGTACATGCATGGCAACTATTCATCGATTATGAGGAGATGATGCCGGCCCGTTGGCCGAATGCAAGTTTTGCAGACGGTTCAGTGTACAACAAGACACACCACTGGGCTCATGGAACCATCGACGATGGTCCGAATTATTCGAATGGCGAGCTGATCGATGCTGGTGTTGTTGCGGGAGGGCATGGGGGACTCATCGCCAGTGGAATCGATCCGGTCGGTGCTATAGCAGTCCTGAATGTAGGCTCTTTCCGCACTTGGAGCCGTAACATCACATCATTCAATGACTCGACCGGTATGATCGGGTACGACCCTGTTCCTTCCAATGAGTGGAAAACGAAGCATCATGACTACTTCCTACAGGGTAAACTCGAGTTACTTGATGCACCGGGAGAGTGGTTCTTTGATGCTCAGAACAAGACATTGTTCCTGATGCCTCTGAATGAGGAAAATCCCACAACACTAGATGTACGCGTCAAGACAATGGCCTACGCCTTCACGTCGAATGGAGGGGACAGAATCATCATCGAAGGGATGGAATTCTTCGCTTCCACATTCCGTTTCAGTGATTGCGATGGTTGTGCAATCATTGATTCACACCTGCAATACCCAAGCACTTCGAAGCGCTCACTCGGCATTGCTGGAGAAGATCCCTTCGACAGATGGACCTCCCGGTTCGACAAGTGCTCAGGATGCTTGGTCGAGCGCTCGGCCTTTGTGAACACAGACGGCACCGCCCTCGAAATGACTGGAGGACAGAACACTGTCAACAACAGTCAATTCTACAACATCGACTGGAGTGCATCTGACCTCAAGAGCATCATGACAACTATCATCCTTGGAAATTCGGATAATGTGTTCACGAACAACACCATCCAGACCACTGGAGCCTCTGCCACACTCAACCTAGGCAACCGCGCTCACATAGCGTTCAATGATATCAGTGACACAGGGCATCTGCAGAGTGATGGTGCCATGGTCCAACTCATGCAGGCCCAGCAGTCACTGGCCCATGTCCACCATAATTGGCTGCATGACAGCGCCAAGTATGGTATTCGCATGGATGGGCCCGCGGGTGGGATCAATGCTGGGCGCAATGCAAGCGTACACCACAATGTAGCCTGGAACGTCGCAGGAGGGATCATGGTGAAAGGGGATTCACACAATGCCTCGAACAACACAGTCTTTGGAATCGATCACGACAAGAACAACATCATCGTGCTTGCTGAAAGTGGTGGGAATCTCAACTCATCCACCCACAACAACGCCGCTGACAAAATCTCAGGACATCGAACGAAGTCGGTCGAATCCTATCCCGTGCCCGGCGATTATGTCAACAATTTCAATGGATATTCGGACACAGGCGGGTCGGTCGAATCACAATTGATCGACCCTATGAATCGTAGTTTCTGTCCCAAGCCCGACTCAGCGATTGCTGTGCAAGGTGCCGGAGCGTACAGCAGCACCTGCACAAACCCTTGGACTGCGGGGGCAACATGGGAATTGATCACACCCACCCCACACATCATGGGATGCACCTCAGAGAATTCTTCGAATCACAATCCTCTCGCTGTATTCGATGATGATTCATGCAAGTATCCACCCCCTCAGACGGGAACCGGAAACAACACAGGAAACGAAACTGGCGATGGAGACGGCGACACGGATCAACCCCAGGATTTCTCGATCCTGTCCGCATATCACGGTCTCGACCAGCTCCCGGTGGCCGCCAGCCTCTTGTGTGGGTTTAACGTGGCCGGCGACGACGGTATGCCGGTCGTGTTCTCGACGCAACTGCAGGTCGACAGCGTCGTCCCGGAATCCTTCTTGGTGATACGCTCCAACGGCGAGAGCGTGGTGCCTAACTGCGCCACCCTCAACCCCGCCATGGAGCCTCTCGAGCAGCGCACCGTCCTGCTCACCGGCGACTTCGGCACATTCGGAGAAACGCCCCTGCGGGTGGAGGTCACTGGCCCCCTGCTCACTTTTGACGGCGAGTCCCTTCTCGGTGTGAGCACCGAAGACATCACCCCACTCGAAGACGGGCCCCGAGTCGTCCTCGCCGAACGCTTCGCACCCGACACCAACGGCCTTGCTGGAGAGTGTCCCGACGGCACCGCTCAGGTCGTCCAGCTCACTTGGGAAGGAGGCGTGTCAGGCCCCGCCGGCGCCGCGCTAGGAGAGGACCAACGCCTCGGGACTCGGGTACTTCTCGAGGATGGCGCTACGGTGAACCCTCTCGCACTCGTCGACGACGACCCCGACAACCACGTGCTGGCGTGCCTCGCCGAGGACAGCCCCGCACAGTGGGTTGTGGTCAACACAGGCCTGTTTCACGACCCGGGCGACATTGCCAACCCGGCCACTCATGCCGAAGTCATTGACGGGTAAGCTCTCGGTTTCGCAGAACGAGAGAACAAGTCTTGGTGACCTCTCAATACCTTCTCCACAACCGCACCCAAAAATGGAGTCATGTCAGTTATGGTTTCAAATCAACTCATTTTTGTGTAAATTAAC
>CAZMJD010000188.1:0-3676 GCA_964566385.1 uncultured Candidatus Poseidoniales archaeon
TCCATTGCTCCGATCACCATCAAGGCTGACTTCCCTAGAGAAACGAAGGTCATCCCTCATGCCTCTGCTCTTTCCATCATGTCCATCATCACTTGGTCCGTCGGTTCGTATCTGATGACGGATGGAGGCACGGTAGACTGGGGCTGGCTTCACGTACCCCTAGCATTGGCCATGTCAGGACACTGCTTTGCTCTGATCCTCCTTGCCCGGCCAAGGGTAGAGATGAGTGAAGACGAGAAGAAAGCCGAGGAATGGTCCTACTGAAGCTGATGCCAGTCGCTACCTTCATGGGAGTCAGGCGTGAGGTTTGATGGATGAATACCCGCTTGGTTCCGGTGCTGCTGATCGCAACCTCGATGATTCTCGCAGGTTGCTTCGGTTTTGGATCTGATGAGGAAGGTCTTCCAAGCGAGTGGGTCTGGGTTGATCCAATCGATGAGCTGGAAAATGAGCATCATAGCCATGGTGATCTTCTTGCACATCGCTTGGCGACCCCTAATGCCCGTCTGATAGATTATCACAATCTCAATTGTGATGGTATCGTAGCACCCACTGGCGAGGCAGATTCTACCGCTGGTCGGCCATGCCTTGTGGAATTCAAGAACACCGCGCCGACTCCTGGAGATAATTCGGAGGTCTCGATTGAGGGGAATTTCAATGAGAATTGTGTCATCCATGCTGATGGCTCAGGGGGTTGCTATGCCTACGTGTCCTCCTACAACCAGTTTGAGATTCTCGACATTTCGAAACCGAATGATATCCGCCTGCTCTCGACATACTACGCTGAGGTCGCCCGCATCATTGACATCAAAGTGACACCGGATAACAACTGGGTGCTGGTCAATCATGAATTGACGAACAGTGAACTCGACCCGATTCCGAACGATGATGATGCCAACTCTGGAGCCAATCGCCTCGACGTGGTGTATGTTGGTGACAAGACCTCACCCGTGCGTGTTGCTGAGTGGAACAACCCTCCTGCAGGGTTCCACAATCAGGATGTGCATGTGTATTGTGACTGGGATGATGCTCCTCCCCCATATGATGATGAGGAGTGTCATCTTTTCTTGTTCGGGGCAGATCCCATACCCGAATCATCAGAGCCACAAGATGATTACAAGGGTACGCAAATCTTCTACGTTCCACTTGGTTTTGAATCATGGAACCCAGCGCAGAATGAAGAGCAACAGAATTCTAGCCGAGATATCATTCGTTGGGGTGCGTATACCCCCACTCTTGATACAACATGCGGGGGTACAATCTTCAATCACGATAACGTGTATCATGAACATCCCATCACTGGGCAGAAGTTACTGTATGTTTCGTATTGGGATGCAGGGCTTCGTATCGTTGACGTGTCGAATCCCCCAGCTGCTCCAGACCCCACAGGGGTTTCATGGCCTCAGAACAACGAGATTGGACGCTGGCTTGGATGTCCGACAGCTGATTCTGGGTGGTATGGGCCGGATGGCGGTGGACACGCCAACATGGATGCTTCGACGTGGCTCTCGAAGGAAGATGGCCATGGCTGGATCCATTATGCAGTCCCTTATGATCATCTGATCTGCTATGGTATATGGGAGGGTGACCCGGTATCTGAATGGCCTTCAGCCTGCGGGACTGGTCCTGATGACTCGGTACACGGTGTGAACTGGCGTCATTACACTCTCATTGCACCAGAGTATGGTTCGAATCAGAATCATACTGGTTACATCTACACGATTGATACCACTGACCCCACCAAACCGTTCCTTGTGTCAAAGTGGAAACTTCCAGGAGAAGGGGACAAAGAGGATGGCTCAAGCCACCCTCACCACTATATCCCTAGTGGTTACATCTTCAGTCCTCACAACGGTGACACCGGACTTCGTGGTCATGTCTACTGGACGCATTATCATGCAGGGGCATGGCTGACCGATCACGGTCGAATCTGGGAGGAGACAATCTGGAAGGAGGGTCAACCACGCCCTGATCTTGGTTTCCAGGGCATCGCACAGATGGCTGAGACTCATACCATGGGGTATTTTCTGGCAGCAGGGCCTCCTTGGATTGAGGACCCCACTTCCACTCTCCAATATGACATGGCAGATTGTTGGGCATCGTGTATGATTCCCTTCAATTGGGGCCTTCAGTTCGACCCCCGCGGGTATGTGTACGTCTCGGAGATGGTGAGTGGTTTGTATGTCATCCAATTTGATGAAGATCTTGATCCGGATCACCTCTATCCGCCTCTGTGGGGTTAAGATGAGGAAGATACTGGGCATTCTGTTGCTCTTCGTAGTGGTGACGTCAGTTCCACTTGCCGCAGCTCATGGACCTGGAACGTACTGGGTGATTCTTCGCGATACTTCGATTCAACCAGAAGAGGCAAAATTGTTGCAGAATGATACCATCTTGTTCATGGCGACAGGTTCCGATAATCTGACCATGCGCACCACAGATATTCAGGGACGTCTGATACAATGTGAAATGGCGAAGAATGACTCATGCACCACTTTCCTCGATCACGAGAACTGGTCACGTGGACTTTACATGTTCGAATTCTTCGATGCTGACAATCTTCGATACGCATTCAATCTCACGGTACTTCCCGATGCCCATAATGGTACCATGGATAATTCAACTTCTACGAATCAGACAACTACGGATACGGTGGATACCGACCTTCCTTCGGACGTGGGCCGCTCAACTCCGTGGCCGACGATGATGGCAATACTTGTCCCAGGACTAGCAGCATTGATGATAGGGCCTAAACTGAGAGGGAACAGATGGAACGGATCCTGAGTCTGACTCTTGTCATTCTGATTTGCGCAGCCTCTTCGGGATGCACTTCCACTGTGGATAAGGAATCACGTCCATCGCCGATCTCAGATTTCATGGCCAAGCCGATATGTGATGAAGATACAAAGAACGTCACCTGTCGAATCGAGCCTCCCATCGCAGTCATCCCCTTTGAGTTGACAACGACCATGAATACGACTCTGAACTTTAGTCAATTAGAGGGTAAAATTGTGATTGTCACGTTCCTGTTCACTCGTTGTCCAGATGTTTGTCCAGTGGTCGCTGCGAACCTGAAGTACATAGAGAATGAATTGGGCGATCTTTACCCAGACACTGTTGATATTGTGGCTGTTACAGTGGATCCATTCATCGATAATACTTCGCGTCTTTGGGATTATGCTGATGAAAGAGGGCTTGAATACAAGCTTTTGACAGGAGAATTAGATGCCATTGAGCCGGTTTGGGCAAATTTTGAGGTCGGTGTAGAGAATTACGACAATGATTCCGACAATGATAGTGTGGTTGACGGCTTCGATATCTGTCCGGATACTCCTGAAGGCGAGGAGGTCGATTCGGATGGATGTGGTGTTGAGACACAAAATGGACAGACAACCTCTGGCCGTAGCATATCTGGTCGGCATCATCCATTGGATTACTGGGTCGAACACACGACGGGGACCATCCTTGTTGACAAGCAGATGCAACAAAGGGCGTGGTGGGGTGATCTTGGATGGGTGCCTGAACTCGTCCTCAACGATGTGCATTACTTGCTCAATGAATAATGGACATCTCAGGGTGGATTTTTTCACGTCTATCTTTCACCGTGGGTTGTGAGCCCGAAGGTCTACGCCCTCCTCCTCAGTCTTCTGGTCTGCTTATCGGGATGCCTTGGTGG
>CAZMJD010000189.1:0-3664 GCA_964566385.1 uncultured Candidatus Poseidoniales archaeon
ATCTTGCTGCTCATTGTTGCTCTATGGAAATATGAGGAGATGCCGCTACCTATTGCGATAGCTCTTGGCCCCATTGAATCGGTTCAGGCGTTGTCGAATACCGTTTCTTATGTGCGTCTGTTCGCAGTAGGTGTTGTGGGAGTCAAAATTGCAGAAACCGGTAACAAGTTGCTGTATCAGGATTTGATTGTCGCAGACGGAACCCATATCCTATTGATTCCAATCGCGGTGATTGGATGGCTTGCAGTACATCTCTTTGCATTGGTCTTGGGGGTGTTCAGCCCTAATGTCCAAGCCGCCCGTCTCCACTTCGTTGAGTGGATGGGTAAGTTCTATGAGACGGGCGGAGAGCCGTTCAAACCATTCGGCAAGAAGCTGGTGAATGTGGAGGCCGACTGATCATACATCACAGTCCAACGGACACAAAAAAGGAGGAACAAAAATGAATGGAAAACAAGGAATGAACATGACGCTGAAAATGCTGCTCGTCGTAACGCTTGTCACCTTGATTGCTCAGGGTGCCGCTGCTGAAGACCACGCAGACAACGAAAGCACTGAGGCTGCTTGGGGCAAGTTAGCTGCTGGAATCGCTCTAGCTGGTGCTGCTCTCGGAACTGGCCTTTCACAGGGACAGATTGGTGCAGCAGCAGTTGGTATGGTCGCTGAGGACAGCAAGAAATTCGTGACAGGACTTGTGTTTACTGCTTTGCCAGAGACAATTGTTCTGTTCGGTTTCGTGTCGCTGTTCATTCTCTGATCTGGCGAGAGCCGACTGGAAACGAATAGCGGGGATTTACCGATGACATTGGAAGAATTAGCCGACAAGATTGCTGCTGCCTCTGAAGAGAAGGCGGGCAAGATGGTTGCCGAGGCCAAGGCTGAGGCGAAACGGATTGAATCTGCAGCCAAAGAGGAAGCAGCAGAGATTGTCGAACAACTGAAGTCCGATGCCGAGCAGGATGTTGCCCAACTCTCCACTGAGATGATAGCAGCTGCACGGCAGAATAATCAGAAACAGCTATTGATCGCTAAGCGAGAAGAGCTCGATCTAACTTGGCAGAGCGTGCTTGAACAAGTAGGATCAGCGGGCATGAAGGGTCGCAGCACTCTACTGAAGGCTCTCATGGCTGATGCGGCTGAGAAGGACACTGGCAATGCGGTCTTGAGACCAGTTGCAATGGATCGCAGGGCGATTGAGATGGATGGCCGGTTCAAAATGGGCGAAGATATCGATGGTCTCGGCGGTTTCGTTCTAGAGTTCGATGAGGGCGCCGTCAGTCTTGATTATCGCTTTGAGAGCAGGTTGCAGACTGCTTGGGATGAGAATCTCGCCGCAGTCACCGGGGCATTGTTCTCAGATTGAATGAATGGATGTGTGATAAATGCAGGTTTTGAATCGTAGTGGCTCGAATCCTGCCAATGCAGCAGCTCGCAGTAAGGCAAGGCGTGCGAAGTTGATCGATGATTCACGCATGCGCCAACTTGTACAGATGACGCCTGATCAGCTTGTGACCGCCATCGCGGATGGCGGTTATCGTGATGAGATTGACATGTATTCGGTACGTCTCTCGGGTGCTGACCTGATCGAGGTTGCTCTGAACCACAATCTAAGTCGTGAACTTGAGGAGGTGCTCAGGTTTTCTCAGGGCGTCATGAAGACTCACGTCAAAGTCTACACGAATCGTTTCTCTTATCAGAACGCCAAGATCGTTCTCAGATCTGTAGCGAATGGTGTTTCGGCAGACGCAGTCTCTAAGACGATTCTACCCGAAGAGAACCAATTCAATACCGACTGGCTTGCTATCGTACGTGATTCGAGCACGTTACAGTCGGCAGTTGAGGCTATGGCTCGAACGCCTTGGGGCAAGGCCCTCTCTGACTCAGAAGACGCTTCTCTGCAAGATATGGAGGATTCTCTCGATAGGGCATATTTCTCCGAAGCATTATCTGCCACACGAATACAAACAGCCTCGTCAGGTACGTTACGGCGTTTCTTGCAGACCGAAATCGACCATCTCAACATCACGAACATCCTTCGAGGTCTAAGGGAAGGCATGTCGAGTGATCGCCGCGCAGAAATGCTGCTGCCAGGTGGGCGTCTGTGGAAAGGTCCTCAGTTGCGTCAAGCCGCAGCCGTTGAGGACTACGGTGGCCTTGTTGACCTCCTGCGCAGGTCATCGCACTTCGATGTGGCCGGTTTTGAGGAAGCATTGTCGGCGACAGAAGGGTCAGGAACTCTGGATACGGCCATTACCTGGTTATCACACCGATTGGATGCATACCTGCGCAGAATGTCGTTCTTGCATCCCTTGTCTGCGCTTCCAGTTATCCATTACATCGCCTCAAAGGCTCAAGAGGTATCCGAGTTGTTACTTATTGTCCGAGGTCTGTCAGCAGGTCTTGACCGGGAGATGATCGAGGGTCATCTTTCGATTTGAATAGAGGTGATATGATGGAGATAGCAGTAGTTGGAACTCCTGAATTCACTCTTGGGTTCCAGCTAGCTGGGATCAGTCATGTACACAATGCAGCCTCCGATGAGGATGCATCTATCGTTCTGCGTGAATTGCTGAATGAGAAGGAGGTGGGCATCGTTGTCGTTGACTCCGCGATGCTCGCTCGTATGCCGGAGCGTCTGCGAATCAGCCTCTCCGATAGCATCAGTCCTACTGTCCTAGGGATAGGAACTGAAGAGGACACATCCTTGCGAGATAACATCCGCAAGGCGATTGGGGTTGACTTATGGAAGTGAAAGAATGAGTGATGAAGGAAAGATATACCGAATTTCAGGACCTGTTGTCACAGCAACTGGAATCGACGCTAAGATGTATGAAGTGGTTCGCGTTGGTCATGAGAAATTAATGGGAGAAGTCATTGAAATTCATGGTGATCAATCAGTTATTCAGGTGTATGAGGATACATCAGGAATTCGGCCAGGAGAACCTGTTTTCAGTACTGGTCAGACTCTTTCGGTACAACTAGGGCCGGGTTTGCTGACTGAGATCTATGACGGGATCCAGCGCCCTCTACAGACCCTTGAAGAGGTCATGGGAGTGTTCATCACTCGAGGCGTTGACGCCGACGGTTTGAATCTGGAGAAGAAATGGGCTTTCGAGGCTACTGCGTCTGTCGGTGATGAGGTCAAAGGCGGTCAAGTGATTGGTACTGTTCAGGAGACAGATACCATCACCCACAAGATCATGGTTCCACCTAAATCATCTGGCACGATCAAATCAATCGAATCTGGTGAATTCAATGTCACTGAGACAGTTTGTACACTTGAGGACGGTACAGAGATCCAGATGATGCAGAAATGGCCGGTTCGTCACCCACGTCCATTCAGTCAGAAATATGCTCCCGACACACCTCTTGTCACTGGGACAAGGATCCTTGATTTCCTGTTCCCTCTGGCTAAGGGGGGCGCGGCTGGGATTCCGGGTCCATTCGGGTCAGGTAAGACCGTTACTCAGCAATCACTTGCCAAGTATTCTGACGCTCAGATCGTTGTGTACATAGGATGTGGTGAGCGTGGGAATGAGATGACTGAAGTTCTCGATGAATTCCCTCACTTGATCGATCCAAACACCGGTAAACCATTGATGAATAGAACTGTGATGATTGCGAATACATCGAACATGCCGGTCGCAGCTCGTGAAGCGTCTGT
>CAZMJD010000190.1:0-3618 GCA_964566385.1 uncultured Candidatus Poseidoniales archaeon
ACGAACATCACCCTCACATCGCTGCACCCATCTCTGTGTGAGGATTGGTCATGACGGCAGAGCAGATGGTTGTAGGTGGCGTTGTTGCCATGACCAGAGAACGTACCATCGGGCGAGAGGGGGCCCTCCCTTGGCGTCTTCCATCCGACCTCCGGCGCTTCAAGCGAATAACTACGGGAGAACCAGGGGAAGAACATGCAGTCATCATGGGACGTGCGACGTGGATGAGTCTTCCTGACCGTTTTCGTCCGCTTCCCGGGCGTTCCAATTTTGTTCTCTCAAGAACTCCTGGCTTTGTTCTGCCGGGGGCCGAAGTCCATTCATCGATTGAATCAGCCCTATCCTCTTGCCAACAGCAATCCATCACTCATGTTTGGGTGATAGGTGGACGGGAAGTGTACGCGTCTGCGCTTGATCACCTCCAAGTCTTGCACGTGACGTGGGTTGAAGCAGAGGTCGATGGAGATGTCAGATTTCCTGAATTTGCACTTTCCGAGTGGGAAGTTGTCACGGAAGAACCAATCATGGTTGAAGGAGACGATCATCCTACGACTTATGCCGTGCTTGAAAGACTTGTATGAATTATCTCCCAGGGCTCAGGCGTCCTGTGCGCCTTCCTCCGCGTCGCGCCACGGGCCTCCCACCCGTTTCCTGCTGTGGCCCGCAACCGAGCCTCTTCCGTTTTTCGACGTGCAAGTCCACCATTCGGTGGACATCCTCGAGATGGGCTGCTTTTCGCCTGCTATTGGCTTGCATAGTGCGCATTGAAGTCAATAGAGGGTGCTTTTGTCCAGCAGGAATGACCCACAGTTCACGAGCAGGGATGGGTTTTCCAGACCTAACTCCGGGAGGTTCAATGAGGTGTTGAGACGACTCTGCCATGGCTGCAAGGACGTCGAAATCGCATTCATCGTCCAGAAGTTCAGAAAGCAAGATTGCATCTTTGTAAAGCACCTTTGCTGCAGCAGTCCCGCCTTCATCGCCTTCGACGTGCAAAAGGATGTGCTCTACATCTCCACACCCATCAACAATCTCTTTCATGCGTGAATGTTCTAAGGGGGTAGAACCGCTGAGCAAAGCCTCTGAATCTTCACCCGACATCCAAGATAGCGATCTGAAATCCCCTGAGAACCATGTCAGATGTAGGTAGAGCGTATGTAAGGGGTCAACTGCACAGGCATCCACTCATATCCCTCCTAACTCATCCATCTGTGACACGCTTGCCAAGGTGGCCTTGCTTCGATTCACGTTGCATGATGACATCGAGTTTTCGGTGGATCACTTCCTCAATATCTATCCCAAGGGCCAAGGCATGGCCTAAGCATAAGATGAACACATCGGCGAGTTCTACTGCAATCTCGTTATTCGCCCGGCCTTTGGTGATTGCAGCCGAAAATTCCCCGAGTTCTTCTATAGTCAAGGCCAGTCTGAAACCCATGTCATGGCCACCAGAATGTTCGAAATCATGCTTATCGTGAAACGCAGCAACACGGGCCATGAGTGTTGAAAATCGATCATCTGGAACAGTATTTGGATTCGGCGTCACCTTTCTCCACTCAGTGACAGAGATGGGTCGTGAAGGGTCCATATGGTTCCATCACAGTCGCCTTCATGATGCTTGGGATTAGAGGTGGTCAAGCAGGACAAACGCAGCATTCCGCACAACGGCTGCCATACGCTCTGCTTGGTCATCGATCTCGTGATGGTCAATGCCCACATCCTCCCCTCTAGGGTCCATCCCTGCGGCATGGTTGGAAGAGAGAGCAAGAGCCACGAAAGGCCTATCTCGCTCTGCGAGAAGAAGTGCTTCTCCAGAGACTGTCATACCTACGACGTCTGCCCCGAGAGTCACAAGTGCTCGAATCTGGGCAGGGGTCTCATAATGAGGTCCTGGCATCATGGCAAGGATGCAGTCCTTGGGGTGGCTGAATTCAGCCATCTTCTCGCGAAGATATGTTCGAAGAGTAGATGAGAATAAGTCTCCTACATCAGTATGGATGGCATCAACGTCATGGAACGTCCATACACGGCCAGTGAAGTCAAGCAGATCACCAACTAGTCCGACATCGCCAGGAGGGAGCCAATCGACCATTGTCCCAACGGAGTAGGTGGCGAGTACTGCATCGCAACCAGCAGCATCGAGTGCGGAGACGTTTGCTCGATGCTCAATGGAGTGTGGAGGCGTGGAGCGTCCATCTCGTCCATGGTGACGCCTCAATAGTACCATGCTGTCACCCTTGCCTTCTGAAGATTCCAATATGGCGAGAGGTACTTCTCCGAAGGGCGTGTTTGCAACGATTTCCGTCTCTTGCCATTCTTCTCCTAGAGCGGTGGTCTCGAAGGCCGCAGCCATTCCAGTTCCTGTCAGTAAGCCGAGTCGCGCCATACAGGTAATGAGTGGCGATGGCACAAGATGTTGACGGCAATTCTACGTACGTGGTGCTGGATAGGGCACCCTTTCCGCGTAGACGAAATACAGGTTTGCGCAGAAAGTGATTCTTGGAACGATTCAATACCAGCATCGGAACATGAAGATGTACCATTTATGTATCAGTTCCACCTTAAATCAAACATGTATCTGCGTTTCGGAAGATTTGTCGCTCAACGCCATGACGTCTCCCCATCTAGGAGAGATGAAGACGGATTTTTCTGTTCCGAATTATCTGAGGTGATAATATGAGAGATGATGAATTAGAAATCGAGATTCAAGAGCGGCTGGAAAGTGGTTGTAATGTCTGGGTAGTTGGCGATGTTCACGGATATTTCGATACATTTCATACTCTTGTCCATAACCTGAAACTAGGGGATGGGGACTGCGTAGTCTCTCTCGGTGATCTCATCGATAGAGGTCCAACCTCTGCCCATGCGGTAAAGTATGTCAGGACTGAGCCCAACATCTATTGCGTGCGCGGAAACCATGAACAGATGATGATTGAAGGATTTGATGACGCCCTTTTTTTCAGAGAGAAGGACAGAATTTCACAGATCTGGTACCACAATGGTGGTGTTAACACAGAGTGGTCATATCTCCAACTCTATGAGAGTGATGATGAGGCTTGTGATGCTGCTTCATCAGATGTTGAATGGATGTCGGGGCTTCCTACTGAGATTGTCCTGGATGACTGGCGCCTTGTGCATGCAGGATATGATTCCAACCAGGATCCTGAAGATCAGAGTGAAGTGATGCACATGTATGTCCGAAAACAATTCTTTGACTCGAAAAAAGCAATCGATCCTGACCGTACAATCCTCTTTGGACATTCACCTACCTTCAGGCATCTTCACAAAGATGATTCCAAGGCAGGTCAGGTTTGGTTCTCTGACATCCTACTCGAAAATGGGCGTCCTATGGCAATTGGTCTCGATACCTGCCTATACCATAATTTGGAATTGCCAAAAGTCTTGGCTGCATTCAATCTCCAAACGAGCGAGATCTTTCACCAAGAGCGGATTGAGGGCTGACAAAAGCGTGTATTTCGCAACAGGCATATCCAAGCGACGAATGTGCGCGTTTTGACCTTCTGCCCAGATTCCCACACATCTCCTGCTTTCACTGGACATCTTGCGCAATCCTCGGCTTCAGGAGCCGTTGTCAGGCCGTGAGGGATGGGAGGTTTG
>CAZMJD010000191.1:0-3521 GCA_964566385.1 uncultured Candidatus Poseidoniales archaeon
GACAAGTGCGTGCAATGGGATTGCGGCGTGGATCTTCAGGAACCAACGTCCCATGCGCAACATTAGTGGTACTGCGATGAGACCTGAGGCGATGGTGACTCCGACGAATGTGATGAAATCCCCTGGGGGTTGGAATTCGATCCAGTAATCGATGGGATACATTCTGTCTAGGACCAGTGCAGCTCCTGAACGTGGCCGGGCGATGATGTACAACCAGCCGAGTACCATGACCGTGACTGCTGTGTTGACCGCTGAGAGCACAGCAATGACTTCGAGATCATTCTCCGACGGTTTACTCTCATCAGGGTCGAAAGGCTGCATCTTCTCCTTCATCCGCAGTGTGCGCTCCCAGACCTTCTGTATCTTCTTCTCGTGTACAGCCGTACGTTCAGGTGGGACGAATTTCCGTCGTGCTGAGGTGGCAGCAGCTGCTCCTCCTGCGACGTTGAGACTAGCAGCAGCGAGCATCTGGTGCTGAGGTCCGCGCATGGCATGCGCGTTTGCCTTCCCTTCCCACTCATACATGTCTGCTGAGGGGTCAGTGACTTGACGGATTATGTTGCGCCCACTCATCACGAGGACGGTTGCCTGTGCTGCTGTCATTCCGGGCAAAAATCCCATCATGGCTCCGATACTACTGGCTCCGAAACAGGATCCCATGATCGGTTTTGCAGGTGGCATGGTCCACTCATCATGTTGCTCTGGAATATGGGACATCGTCAGCATGATGTCAAGCAAGCCGGCGACTCCGAACAGACCTGCTAAGGCGGGTCCGAGCA
Source organism: uncultured Candidatus Poseidoniales archaeon (assembly GCA_964566385.1). Classification (GTDB taxonomy): domain Archaea; phylum Thermoplasmatota; class Poseidoniia; order Poseidoniales; family CAYMED01; genus CAYMED01. Next base: position 780 of record CAZMJD010000191.1, read on the forward strand.
TGGATGGCCCTGGTAGTCCGACTGGGCTTTTGGCTGGAAGTGCAAACACTGCCAAACCATAGAATCCACAGAGCAGAAAGTAGGCGATTGTGGCGACGGTCCCAGCAAGGCGAGATTCTTCTCCAAGTCTTCCTCCAGTGAGTCGTTGAATGAATTCGGGCCAATCAAGGCGCGTCCTTTCGGTATAGAGCAGCATGAGTGTGATCCCAAGAAGAATCCATGGCAATTGAGTGCGTACATCTTGATACAACCCAAGTTCAGGTCCGAACAGGATTCTCCCGACAACAAGTAGTGGTAGTGACAAGAGCAGACCAAGTTGGCTTCCTCTTGCCGACCACGCCACTCCGAGGGGCGCATGACCTGCCAGCAACATCCTATGGCCAGGTAGAAGTGCCAGTGCAGTGGAATCTTCAGGTGCACCAAGCAATGCGGCGGGCACGTAACCGACGAACGTGTGCACTGTACCGCAGGAGATGATGATCACGGCGACCATCTTGAGTGGAATTCCATAGGCAACACATAGTGGGGTCAGTGTGAGTAGCACCATCGCCACAGTGTTGACGTGGAAGCCGGGAATCAAACCCGTCAGGGACCCCATCATCATCCCGATGATCATGGCGAAGAGGACCAGTCCTAGATCGGATGCGAAGATCCCGACGTCCATCTCTGATCACCTCCCTCGTTCAGTAGAAATCTGTTTTCACTCCGCAGGAGCGATGAAAATGTCATGCAGGACGTAGCGTTGACCCACTATTCTGGGGTCGACCATCTGGTCGAGCACGCCGATGTAAGTGTATGTCGTTGTGTTCGCATTCACCGGAATATCCCCATTATCGCAAATCGTAAGGCACTCTATGCTGAACCCGCCGCTTGAGTTGATCCAAGTTCGCCCACTATCATCGATCCATAGTTTACCAGAGACTAGCACCTGTGTGCTCATGTGTTTGTACCAATAGTTCATATCTGCCATGTTGAGGGTGGGGGTCTCGGGACCATCGATGACTTCGATAATCTGGCTCACTTGTAGATACAAGATTCCCTTGGCGGACCAGAACACCGACTCTTGGATACTATCCTGCCAGCCAACCTTCGCTCGCAACAGGACCCGAGAACCTTCCCATATGGTGCTGCCCTCTGCACGTGGTACATCAAGTTGGGAGAATAGTGAGAAATCACTGTCGTCACCTGTACCCCAGAATCCATCCTCGCCCGCATCCCCTAGGTTGAAGGTCGTTGACGGCCACTCCTCCCAGCTGAACTGACCTATTGTCTGTGAGAGGATTCCTTCGAGCACCACCTCAGTATTTGGATTTTCAAGATAGTACTGTGGATTCTCGATGATTTGCTTGACCGTGGTCGTCACTTGCGGGCTCGAACCAAGCGTCCCTTCTTGATCGACACTTGGTTTATCATTCCCGCCAGTCCTGTCGATGCAAAGCATCGTGGCTCCCTCTGGTGTCGTCGACCAAGTGAGTCGTCCGATCAACATCACACTTTTTCCACTCTGTGGGATCTCGCTGAGATCGGATGCAGTAGGTACGACACATATGCCGCGTGACCCTGAACCATTCTGTGTCAGAGCCATGCCGCCATCAACTGTGTGAATGAAGTAACCTTCCATCTCGACGATGCTTCCCACATCGTACAACCAGGTCTCGAAATCGTCATCCCAAGAGAGCTCGACAGCGGTACCGTTACCCAAGACTCTGACCTCGTATGACATCGATTCGAAATAATATCTGAGCTGCTTGGTATCGAACCTGACGAAACCTTCGACATCGACATGTGCTCCTTGCTCGATGGATTCCTGCAGGTACCCATTCACGATCAATCGGAGTGTGAATGCAGATGAGGAATAATCTGCCTTCTCCTGAAGGCTGGACGTGTGGTAGTTGGAGTCATTGACAATCGCATTGCCAAGGAAACCTCTGATCATGAGATATCTGTCCTCATATGCTGCGGGATCACCTGCCACGTCGTCCAGTTCAGCCACAGCAGCAGTGCTCAATGCGTGCGGCACGTCAGCGCTAGGTCCTGCTGTAATTGGAACATCCTGGCCCTCGGTGCTATCGACGCAGAGCTCACCTGCATCTGACCATGTAAGGCGCCCAGTCCACTTCGTTGACCATGTGTCCGCTGTGCCGATCGAATCATCGATGAATTGCTCATCTTCACTGTCCGTGATCAGGCAGATGTCGAATGTCCTTTGATCATCGGCAATGGCATAACCTCCGTCGCTGGTGGAACGGATCAGTCCATCGACTTCGACCGCTTTGCCCACATCATACAACCATGAATCGAAGCCGACTTCCCATGCTAAAGGTACGATCATGCCGGGGTGGATCACTTCTATCTCATCAGTCTGCACCTCGATCATCCAGCGGAGTTGCTTCCCATCAAATCTCAGGAATCCAGTGATCTCGATCAGTGCACCGGATTCAATCGAGTCAGCCCTATATCCTCTTGTGAGCACCTTCAATCCGTGCAGAGATTGGCCGTAGGCTTGATGATCCTGTAGGGTAAACGTCTGATAATCCGTCAGATTCGTGATCGATGAGCCTGCAAATCCTTCGAGACTGATCAGTTCCCCAGTATAGGTGTCAGGATCAGAAGCGACATCAGACATGCTTTGTCCTGTCGCTTCCACTACGCGTATGACTTCAACCGCGCCGAATCCCGAGGATTGCATGTAGAACGATCCACGATTAGCCGACATATCTCCCGTGGCTTGGATGATGCTCC
>CAZMJD010000192.1:0-3518 GCA_964566385.1 uncultured Candidatus Poseidoniales archaeon
GATGATTCAGGCAGCCACGTCCACTCAGAATCTCTATCGCTCGGCGAACTTGTGGAAGAGTATACGAACGAAGACGACCCACTATCATGGGATGTCTTCCAAAATTGTTCGTGGGATTGGTGGGAAGAGAATGAGATGATGATATGGAATTGCTTCAATAGACAAGACATGCCGGATACAGGTGAAGAGGAGCAACGCCCGTACTGTGAGTATAATGGGTCAGTTTGGCACTGTAACTTCATGATCGATTGGCACGAGGCTTCAGAGGATGATCAGAACAACAGCCAACATCTCAACACTCCCCCCACAATCGTACGCTATCGGGGTTCCACCACGATTACGATCGAAGAAACAGGCCATTACAACCTCAATCTGAACCTGATTACGGACTCAGGCCTGATACAGTCTTCACGCCATGCAGAACTAGATGTCCGTTATCGTGGACCAGTTGTAATTGCAGGACCCCTGTTCGGACATTTCGATTCAGGTGAGAGTGCTAGCTTTTTCTTCGCTATCGATTCAGCAAGGGGTGGCGATGATAGGCCAGACGATCATGACGATAACGGTGGTGATGACGAAGAACTGACCATAGAAGAAATCATGGAAATGTTTGATTATGACGGTGATGGCGTCATCACTATTGACGATGTAATTGATACCATCAATTACATCGAGGCTGAAGAGGGTGGAGACAACCTTACAGAAGAAAATGTTGAATGGGTTAATACCAAGTTCAATGAGTTTGATTCTAACGGAAATGGAGAGTTAGAAGCTGATGAATTTGGACCTTTCCTCGAAGCGTTGGAAGGCGAGATGAGAGATACAGATTCAGACGAACCTAATGGTTGTCAGCTTCCTGACAATACGGTCTCATTGTGGGATGATGGTGTTGACCGCTTGTATATTCTATACAATTTCAATTTCGTTCTGGATTGGTTTGAAATTGACCCTGTACCTTCACAATCGATCGATTATGACAATGATACAATCGTAGGTGGTGAATGGTTCGATGCTGGCCATGATTCATTCTTAGGTGGTGCAAGTGGAATGATTGCTGGCTATACTGAAAATGATTTAGGTGCCTTTGAGGGTACCTGTGGGACCCTCCTTGTCATTGAACTCGATATGAACCCTGGCGACCAATTCCCGACAAATTTGTCTTGGGATGACAACATCCCTGGTCTTGGATTCTTCGATGATTCCAGCACTAAGATGAGCGTCACATTCCAAGAGTGGTCTGAACATTCAACCTCCGGCCACCAGGGTGCTATGATGGAGACATTCGACGTGTACTACGAGGTTCGTGATGGCACCGACGCCTCTGTGGCACAAGGCACGATAGCCTCAGGGGACATGGTCTCGTTCCAGACCTCTTGGGGCGGTGAGATCATCGGAGGAAGTGGTGAGATTGGCGTTCTTCCAGACGGTGACTACGTGCTCGAGGCCTGGGTGGTCAAGGATGGAGTCATGATCGAGGAATCATCTGCCCTTGCACAATCAGATGGTGATGGCGACTGGCCATTCGCTGACTTCACAGTCGGCGGCGACGATCCAGAACTTTCCATCTCCACCACGTTCGATGGTGAAGGCGGCGTGGTCGCTTCGGTCACATCGACCGGTGAGGCCGAGTCTGTCATGGTCATGATGCTGAGCTTCGAGGAAGATGGAGATGAGCCTGCTATGGTCGATCTCGATGAGAATGGTCTTGGTGAGGCAACCCTTCCGATTGGAATGGGTGGCCTGATGGTCGTCCTTGTATTGGATCCGAACAATTTCGATGATGAAGCATGGGATACGAACTCCTTCGCGTTCAAGTTCATGTTCATCCATCCAGAATACATCGATGACGATCTTGATGGCGATGGCCTGACGGGTACTGACGATATGTGTCCGGGCCTTGCAGGTCCACTTTCACAATACGGATGTCCATTGATCGATGCTGATGAAGATGGAGTCTGGGACCACGAGGATGACTGTCCAGGTACCGCCGGTGGAGCAAACGTCGATCTCAATGGTTGTGAAGCTGCACAGGCTGATGACAGTGACCAGGATGGTATCCCTGATGATCAGGACGCCTGTCCCTTCGCATCAGGAACTCTTTCTGATGGCTGTCCAGACCAGGACGGCGATGGAGTCGTTGGTGATGAATGTCCTACAGAGGCAGGTCCACTGAGCAACGCAGGTTGCCCGGTTCAACCCGCTCAGGATAACCGCCTGCCAGCCTGTGACGTCTTTGTCACGAGGATTGACGGAGTCGATGCCAGTAGCCAGAACAAGCGCGGTACGGCCACCTCGAACATGACGATTCCTGTATCTATCCAAGCGGGTAACGTCACGATCAAGATCCATTGTATCGATCCAGATGGCGATGCTGTTGCGGTGACCATCACCGATATGCTGACCAATCAGAACTTCGCCTTCCCGGCAGCGACTGTAGCGGTCGAGCAGACGGTGACTCTGTTCCAGACCGCCGAACCAGTCGTGTTCAAGATCGAATGGAGCGATGGTACTGCCTTCGGGAACTTCAACGTCGAGATTACAGTACAGGCAGATCCCAATGCTGAGGATTCTGATGCAGCAGGATCTGGAGGGCCGGTCGGTGGCTTCGTGCCCGGTGTTGGTCTCTTCACCAGCCTGATGCTTCTGGGAATGGTAGCAACTCTCATTCGCCCAAGGGACGCTCGTCGTCTCGAGAATGAGTGAGGCTGTCACCCCATGATCGCACGACTCGCAGTCGGAACACTCGCCATTGGCGCTGCTGTGCTTGTCACAGGTCTGGTGCTCGACAAGGTCAAGCGGACCTATCACAGGGTGATGGAGGTGGACCAAGCGCCACCTCCTGATCCCTATGAGATTCCCATCTTCGATATAGATGAATAGTCAGGAATGAAGGTGCTCAAGGCACCAAAAATGACATTTGTAGGATATTTCTGGTGACATTTTACCGAGTGGACGAGATGCCAAAGAAACTTGAGATAATGGACGAGCCCAAAGCACCAAAATACCGCCGTCGTGGCTCATTTGAGTTCTATGAATGGTTTTGGTTTTCCACCCTAGTTGCGCTTCTCGCGGGGACTCTCGTGACTCATTTTTTCTATGGCCCTTTGAGCACTACAAAATTCAGAGAAGGTTCAGTTGGGTGGACAATTGTTGGAATTCTTTCAGTAATCTCTTCTTTCCTACTGATTCGTTTTGATAATTCATCTGTGAAGAGACAAAAGGAACAATACGAAAAGGCAGTCGCCAAACACGACCGCTGGGAAGAGAATTATCGTAAACGAGTTGAACTTGAACTTGAACTTGAACGAATGCGTGTCGAGGGAAGTCTAACTTCCTCGCAAAACCAACTGATCACTCTTCCCGGTGGCAGTGACGCAATAATCGTTTCAGCTCTTCAAGATCCTGAAACCTCAAGTGAATGAGATTGCCAATGGAACTTTACAACCGTCGCCTACATATCGAGCATTGAATCTCCCTTGTCGTGGATGATGAGAACGCCTTCGCAACCCGTGCCGTGC
>CAZMJD010000193.1:0-3508 GCA_964566385.1 uncultured Candidatus Poseidoniales archaeon
GTGATGGTCCAAGTAGGCTTGCACGGCAATGGGAATGTCCATTTCCATCATGCCACGTGTCTTCGTGATGGTAGTGAATCCCTCGAGGAGCAAGGCGTTCGAACATCAGTGGAAAGTCCCTGATTAGACCGGGTTCATACTCGATGGTCGTAAGACCACCGGTTGAACCCACACAGAATAGGAGAACTTGCCCATCTTTGAGATTACTATTCACAATTAGACGCGCCACTTGGTCGGTAATGTCAATCATTTCAGCTTCGCCGCGCGTCTCCAATTCAAGTCGTTCAGTCATCATCATGAATCGATGAATCGACTCGTGGTCGTGAAGTATTCGCACTTTCAGCCATCTAATCGAATGAATGGGTCTCAAGATGCGCCTGTCATGTGAATGCCTGGAAAATGATCTTCTTCTTCTCGATAGATCGTCCGCATGTTCGAGATGAAGTTTGCTTCATCGACATAGAGGCGATAGGTTTCGAAATCCTCTGGCGCATCATATTCCAACCATTTCAAGATCGTTTCAAAGGTCATACGTGCACCCTCTCTGTGTGGATATGCAAAAATCCCCATGCTTAATGGCGGTGCAGCTACTGTCTTGGCCCCTAATGTCACTATTTCTGTGAAAAGTGAGGTGTAAGCCTTCTGAAGAAGTTCCTTGCGCTGATTATCTTGATTCGGGCGCCGGCAATCAGGGGCGACGACATGAACCACGTGTTTTGCATCCAGATCGAATGCTTCAGTCGTTCTTGCCTCACCAACAAAACATGGTGGCTGATTGACGGCCCGCCGCTCCGCAGCCAATTCTCGACATGCTTCCATCAACTTAGGGCCAGCAGCTTTGTGGACTACGGCATCCAAACCTTCGCGTCCAGAAAGCCGATTGTTTGCCGGGGTGACAATCAGGTCTGCCCCTTCTTTGCCAACCTGACCATGTAGCACGTATAGCGTACCATTCTTGCATTCGCGGACGAGGTACTCAATTGCCATGGACCGCCGGGAGGGGCTTCTTGATATCAAAGCCTCCATCTATCGTGTCCTAGAATATCTAGTGATCAGAGCATATGGGAGGGGAAGGGTCCCGAAGTCACTATGTATCAGGTACGACATCTGAATACGTGGCCACTGGTTATGTCTTGATTAACGTTGAGCCGGGCCACGAATTTCAGGTTCACGAGACCATAGCAGACCTCGATCTGATTGATGATGCAACCATCTTATTCGGCGAGTACGACGTGATTGCTAAGATTATGGCCGATGACCTGCATGACATTGCGTCCCTTGTCGTCGAATCAATACGCCAAATTCCTGGCGTCGTAAATACGAAGACGTTGGCCGGTGCAGAGCGTTTGAATTGATATTGAGCGCTGACTGCGTGCCAATCGACGATGCCCTCTTTATAGGTGAGCAGCCCCCTCTTTATGGCATAAAAGATTATTAATCGAATTCAAGGTCGGCCAGCCAAGGAGGAAATAATTATGGCAAAAGCAAAGAAGAATTTTGTCCTTGTTGATTCAAACAACAATGACACGAACCACGTGTTCAAGAGCGCACAACCCCGCGGAGCCGCCCTCAAGGCGGTCAACAAGCTGGCGAAGGACATGGGCAAGCAGGAAGTATCGGGTCTCGCAATCCGATTACGCGAGCGCGGCACCAAGCCCGCCCGAATACACTGCTTCACTGGCGAGCGAAAGCGCGTCAAGGCACCAGACAACCGCCCAGCTTGGCTCCCAGAGATGATCTGGAAAGCCAACGTCAAGAAGAGCGGCGTCGAGCGCCTCTGAGTCCTTAGGACCTGAGCACGATCAATCACCCTACGGCCCGGCTTCGGCCGGGTCGTAGGCTTACCAACACCATTCTCTTTCTCAAAACTCACACTTTACCGCGTAGCTTGCGCCAGATCATGGCCAGCGGGTCGTAATGTTGGTCGACAACTCTCTCTTTCAATGGAATGATGGCGTTATCTGTGATGTTAATGCCAGCAGGACATACGTCTGTACAACATTTAGTGATGTTACAATAACCAATTCCAAAGACATCTTTGACATCATCTATCCGGTCTTCTTCATCCATAGGATGCATCTCAAAGTTAGCGATGCGAACAAACGTCCGTGGGCCACCGAAATCTTCGAATTTCTGATATTCACGTAATACGTGACAGGTATTCTGACAGATGAAACACTCGATGCATGTGCGGAATTCTTGTGAACGGTCTGCTTCAAACTGATGGAACTCCCAATCTGCTTCTTCAGGCCCCTTGATTCCCTTGACTTTGGTAGCCACCTCATAATTCCAAGAGACGTCAGTGACGAGATCTTTGATGTGGGGGAATGTACGGAGCGGTCGAACCTCAATAGGTTGTCCTTCGGGAGTTTCATCGAGGATGTCGGACATGCGTGTCATGCACATCAGTTTTGGTTTTCCATTGATTTCAGCACTGCAAGAACCACATTTTCCAGCCTTGCAATTCCATCGACTTGATAGATCCGATTCTTGTTCGTGCTGTATGCGGTGTACGCAATCAAGCAGCACCATCCCCTCATCCATCTCAACTTCGTATTCTTTGAGCTCTCCCTCTCCCTGCTCTCCTCGAAAGATACGGAGATTCACTTTATTCGTCATTCCTCTTCACCTCCCTTCTTTGAGCGATTAAGGTGAGCTTCAACTTCTGGAGGTGGTTGTTCTAATTCTTCTTCATCAATCATGATCTCCCCCTCTTTCATACGAACAACAAGTGTCGTATGCCCCCATTTCTTACTGTCAGTCAAAGGATAGTCATCACGCGTATGAGCACCTCTACTCTCGGTACGTTGCATAGCTGCAAGTGCACACGCACGTGAGACGTCGATCATGTTCTTCAGATCAAGTGCCTGATGCCATCCTGAATTGTATCGTTTGTTTGAACCAGGGTTGCAAGAACTAGCACGCTCAGAGATATTGTCTAGATCACTGATAGCTTCTTCAAGGAGTGAAGCAGTGCGAATAATTCCAACTTTATGTTGCATCATCTCTCTCAGATCATCATAAATCGTACCTGGATTCTCACCCTCCTCGCGGTTGAGGGGTTCAATGATGTTCTCAGCAGCATCATCAATCGCATTCTCACTCAGAGCAGGTTGATCGAGCCTGGAGGCACGGTTGGCTGCATATTCACCTGCTCGCTTACCGAAGACGATAAGGTCAGAAAGTGAATTTCCACCGAGTCGGTTGGCACCATGTAAACCGCTAGCTACTTCTCCAGCTGCATATAGCCCGGGTACTGTCGATTCTTGACTTTCTGGATCAACCCTCACGCCCCCCATGACATAGTGGGCAGTTGGTCCAACCTCCATCGATTCCTTTGTAATGTCCACTGCGGCGAGTTCCTTGAACTGGTGGTGCATGCTAGGGAGTTTAGCAATAATCTCCTCGGAGGTACGACGCGTGGCGATGTCAAGGAATGCACCTCCGTGTGGTGAACCACGGCCTTCTGCAACTTCTTTGTTGATCGCTTTGGCAACGACATCTCGAG
>CAZMJD010000194.1:0-3483 GCA_964566385.1 uncultured Candidatus Poseidoniales archaeon
CCGAGGTCAGACGAGCATGATAGGCTTTGATCAGGTCGTCCTGTTCATCGCTCGGGATGTGGTCACGGTAAGGTTCGAAAGCATCTGGATAAATGTGTGAAGCACCCTCTTGGTAGAACCAACGAAGCTCCGAGGGCCGACACATGAAAATCCCTCGCAGGAACAGCCCAAGGATGTGGTCTGGATGTTCGATGGCGTAGCACAGAGCCAAGGTTGAGCCCCATGATCCTCCGAACACCGCCCATCGATCGATACCGAGATGGATCCTCACTGATTCGATATCAGTGACAAGATCGGCGGTTGTGTTCCCAGCAAGTTCTGCGAACGGCGTCGAACCACCACATCCGCGTTGATCGAACTGGATGATGTCCCATCGTTCTGGATCGAAATAACGTCGGTATGAGGGGTGACTTCCAGCTCCTGGTCCGCCGTGTAGAACGACGACGGGAATCCCCTCTGGGTTACCCGTTCGCTCCCAAGCCAGTGAGTGGATACCTGTGACAGGTAGCATCCCTCCATCATGCGGTTCGATCTCGGGGAACAGGGATATCATGAACCGTGCTCTTGCCGCCGTTCTATGGGCTTTGTTCAACCGAGGGATGCTTCATGGTGCGCCACCATCTCGACATTTCATGGAAGGTAGCGTCACGTATTCTGGACAAGGTCTGGTGATCGAGGGAGAGACGAGCACAGGTCGCTCCCTCGTCTTCGATGGTGATGGTGAGACCTCGATATCCCCAGTACAATCCGTTCTTCTTGCTCATGGTGCATGCAGTTTGATCGATGTGGTCGATGGTCTGAGACGCTGGGAGATTGAATCAGCAGACGTTTCACTCAAAGGGGATCGCTCTGAATCACATCCAAGAGTCTTCACTTCAGTCTCACTCTCCTATACGGTCGTGACGAATGCGCCTGAGGACCTTGTTCGTCGCTTGGTTGAGTCAAGCCATGACAAGTATTGCTCCGTTGGAGCGATGATTACAGGTGCTGGCGCCGAATTGTCCTGGACGCTCGATGTCCAGCAATCATCCTGAGAGATGTGTACTGAAACCCATGCATCACCTTCTGAGTGAGAAGAACTCTCATCATATGGTCATGTGATGATGCTCCATGGCGGTAGGACTTGCCCCTGGCTTATGGATGGCCGCGGGTCTCTGCGCCCTTCTTGGTAGCCCCCTTCTTCTGTACCTCGCCCAATTGACATACAGGGCGCGCCCAGATGAACCAGAGAATCGCTTCATTGCCTTGATGCTAGCAGCAGAAGGAATCGCCACACTCGTGTTCTTCGTTCCATTCGGATTTCCAGTACATCCCAATTCAGTACCTGCTGCCCAATTCATTCAGAACTTCATGCCGTTCGCTTTCTCATTTCTACCGTTCGCCTACTTGGCTTTCGCAGGAACCATTGACTCTCCGCTGGCCAAGATATTCAGCAACCCTAGAGTTCAGGTCGGACTCCTGCTCGTTGGTTTTCTCTTTGGCCTCCACCAGTTCTTCGTTGGATGGAATGAATTCATGCAAGTTGCATACATCGAGGATAAGGCAGGACTTGGCTTTGGTCAGGGCGGCTTTTTCGTTGAGACGATGATTGCTCTTCTTCTCATCAATTTCTACCTGATTCTCACTCTCTTCTTCTCACGGCACAGATACGAGTCAGGTAGTGCAGGCCGAATGCGCATCCGCTCGTATCTGACTGGCTATGCACTGCGCTATCTCTTCGTGTTCGGTTCAATCGCACTGTACTTGCTCTACAGGAACATCTTCCAGGTCGAAGGCGTTCTTCCTACTACGACTGTAGGCATCATCCTGCTTTCTTACACACTCGGTAACGTTGTGTTCGGAGTGATGTTCTCTCTAGGAATCCTTCGCAGCCAGATCCTTGGTGTCGAGCGTCTGTTCAAGACGAACATCAATCGTGCAGCCTTGGGCGGCATCATGTTGTCAGTCTTCTTTCTGACAGTGGAGATTCTTCAGAACTATCTGTCTTCGACATATGGCTACATCGGTGGTATGTCGATCACAGCCGTCATGATGGTGACTCGTGTTCCTTTGATGAAGCTCATTGACAAAGGCACGGATTCAGTCGTGCAGACCTCTGGCATGGGTGATGAGGATGGTGCAGACCTGTACCGTGAGCAATATGTGATGGCAATGGAAGATGGTGTGATCACGAATATGGAGCGCAGCATGCTCAGGTTGACTGCAAAAGCCCTGGGGCTGAGCATTGAACAGATCCAAGCCATCGAGTCCGAGATAGGAGTTCCACAACATTCTGAGGAATGAGATGGGTTCAGCCCCAACGTGTCCATTCCTGACCGCTATGAGGTGCACGATACCAGTTCGAGCCACCGTGCTCGAGCCATTCATACCCATCACTGCTGATCTGACCCATCATGTCGATGGATGGCGCTGAACTGTCAGAATAGTCAACCGGAGAGGTGTCAAGACCATCGGTCCACATATCCTCGCTGGAGCCACCTCCGCTTGACCTGTCGAATTTGTTCTCGAGCTTGGAGCGTATCCTCTCGAGCCTAAGCCCATGGTGAGGTCCGATCAACCGGAACAACATCGCCCGCTCATATCGGGTGGAGATGTCTGCCAACTCTGCTTCACTCCTTGCCTCGAAGAGGTCCTCTTCGAATCGCCTCACCCTTGGACCGCGTGTCGATATCATCAGAGCAAGATAGCAGAAAGCAGGAATCCCCGCGAACATGCCGATGATGTCCCAAGCACCCAGCCCGATGCTGGTTCCAGGAACTACGATCTCGAACGTCTCGGTGGGCATTGAGGCTGAGTTGAAGCTGCTTGTCCCCATTCTGTCTTCATCAGTGTCCGACCACCCGTCGTTATCATCATCCTGGTCTGCATTGTCTCCTTCACCATCACCATCTGCATCAGAACACTCCTTCGTGTCTGAAGGGAAGACATCCTCGTCATCGGGACATCCATCTGCGTCAAGGTCACCGGGACTCGGGAACTTCGGCAGCAAGTCTACGCTGTCGTTGTAGCCATCGTTGTCGAAATCATCGAGGTATGGATCGGCATCCGTTCCATTCTGATTATCACCAAGACCATCGCCATCAAGGTCCTCCCACTGTGTAGGGTTGGTGGGGAACGCATCGGCGAGACGACCAGCAGGATTGTCGCCATACCCATCACCATCGCCATCGGACCACTGTGTCGGGTCAGTGATGAATGCGTCAGCATCATTGCCGTCGGAATTGTCTCCGTAACCATCACCATCGATGTCTCCCCATTGAGTGGCGTCATCGGGGAACTTGTCTGCTCCAACCCCCATCGGGTTGTCACCCATTCCATCCCCGTCCTTGTCGGACCACTGGCTTGGGTCGAAGGGGAATGGGTCCTCTGAATCTCCATATCCATCTGAGTCAGAATCCTGCCATTGTGATGGGTCGCTTGCGAATGCATCGTTCTTGTCGCTGACCCCGTCGTTATCTGTATCAGGGCAACCGAATCGGTCTT
>CAZMJD010000195.1:0-3469 GCA_964566385.1 uncultured Candidatus Poseidoniales archaeon
ATGATGCACCCCCTCCCATTCCTTCTGACGGGCTTCCAAATGGTTGGACAGAGGAACAATGGCAATATTATGGGCAACAATACTTGGATTCCTTGAAGAACGATTCAGTGGATGCCGAGGATACACCCGCTGAACCTGATTCGTAACCTCTAGTAGGTCCGGGCAAGAATGACTCGGCGTGTTGTCATCACTCCAGTCATGTGACATGGTACTGCAGTAGGATAAGTTTCCACATCATCTCCAAGGAAGGTGAGACTAGTGAGGCGTTCGATAATCTCGGCATGGGCGTCTGTTCCGTCGAATGCCATCTCATAGATCCTTCCTTCTTCAATCTCAGTCTCCATCATCCATTCTCCTTCAATCTCTTTGAATGTAGGGAGGGGTTGGATGATCTCGTCTCGGTGTGACCTTGCCCTTTCACTGAGAACCTGAGCAATGGCCTCGAGCTCAGACTTAACTGCAGTCACAAGGCCGTTCATGGGGATGGCTTGCTTTCCCCCAGTACGTCGAGCAGCAAATACAGTCCTGTTCTCTACATCTCGCGGCCCAACCTCAAGTCTGAGCGGGACGCCTTTGATCTCCCAATCGTAGTATTTCTGCCCAGGGCGTATGTCCCTCTCATCTATTTTGACTCTGATGCCAGCCTCTCTAAGTTCCTGCGCTGATGTCGCAACTGCATTGGTCACGGCAGCTTCGGCTCCGGCCTTGATGATAGGGACAAAGACCACTTGGATAGGGGCAATTGCTGGAGGGAAGATCAGCCCCGAGTCATCTCCATGCAGGCCTACGATTGCCCCCAATAGGCGCTCGCTCATGCCATAGGTGGTTTGGTGGACATGAGCCTGGTCACCTGTGTGATTCTCATATGTGATGTCAAAGGCCTTGGCCCATTGATCTCTGTAGTGATGGCAGGATGCAACTTGCAGGGTTCGCCCATTCGGCATTACAGCATCAATGCCAATCGTGTACCACGCTCCGGGAAATGTATCCCATTCAGGCCTCTTTGCCTTCAGAACGGGGAGGCATAAGTCTTCCATGATTCTATCCACTATCTCCAGATCCTCGGCAATCTGGCGGGTTGCCTCTTCCTCATTCACATGGGCTGTGTGAGCTTCGAAGAAGTGAATCTCACGGACCCTGATGAATGAACGTGTCTGCTTAGTCTCATAACGAAATGTGTTGACAATCTGGTAGATTTTCATGGGTAGGTCAGCATGGGACCTGATCCAGAGGGGGAACATGGTGTACATCGCAGTCTCCGATGTGGGTCTGAGGAACATTGGTACATCGATCTCATTCTCGCCGGCATGACGGACCCAGTAAACTTCCTTGGCGAATCCAGCTTCGTCTTCGTCCAGTCGCAGATCTGTAGGATCCACGCCTTCTTCACGCGCTTTCTTGAGCAAGGCGACCAGTCTGTTCTCCTTGTCCAGCAGATGTTCGGGAATTAAGAGTGGAAAATTAACTTCCTCGTGATCTGTTTGTTCCATCTCCTTATGCGTTAGTTGATCTATCATCCTCATTGCTTTCCAGCCATATGGGCGCCAGACGTCCATTCCTTTGATGGGGTAACGTTTGTCAACCAGTTCAGCGGCCTCCACAATGAATGGATACCACGCTGTGAACTCGTCCTTTGGTGGGATACCCCGCCTAGCCGCAGATGGTTCATTCGACATCGTCTTCCTCCTCTTGTGGATGGACATGAACATATAGGCGGAAGAGGCCGAGAGCCGCGAAACCCCCCCACACCATCGCGAGGGCGAAGAACGGCCACTCTTCGGTCATCATGGCTCTCACTCCAAGCAAGATCTGTCCTATTCCCATCAGCAAGAGATATGTTGCAGATTTTGATGACATTCTGTCGCTAACTTCTAGCCCAAAGGCCGTGATGATCATCACCATTCCTAGGTAAGCTCCGATCATCGTGAGGTCCATTTCTCATACCTCCTCGATGAACTCACATACCTTCTCAGTGAGGTCGCCCAGAGTAGGGATGGCCTCTGTCTTCTCAGCATCGACCCAGTGAGCCCGCACACCATTCTCAAGGTCTTCTAGTCTGTTTGCGACGACGGCCGAGAGGTCATATGCTTCTCTGAGCGACTCTGCAGCAGCAAGAAGGACTTCAGTGGTTGTCCCAGCAGCCAGTTTGAATCCTATTTGCCTCACTTCCTCTCCAAGGTGGGGTTGAATCACCTCTATCAATTTTGGAGTGCGGCAGAGTTCGATATCGATATTTTCCAGTTCACTACTGATTTTGGTAGCAGACTCTGAAACAGGAGCATAATCGAGGATTGCCGCTGCCCATATCCAGATGTTTGGGGGATTTGATGCAGTAGCAAGTCCCAACACTTCGTTCGACATGTCATCTGCTGATTGAACATGAAGACGATTCCAGAGTTGGTGATTCGGTGGGTTCACGGTGCGTCCTTCAATGGTTGTGACCTCATGACCCTGAAGAAATGCACTCATAGCAAGCGCGTACCCAGTCTGTCCTGTAGAGCGGTTCGTGATGCTACGAACAGGATCGATTTTGCCCTCCGTTCCACCTAATGTGATGGCTATGGAACTCTTGTTCTCCCTGTGGGCATTTATGACATTCGCAGTAATCATGGCGATTATCTCAGCACCTAACTGCTTGTGCTTTCCTTCTTCTGTGGGGCCCCAGTGGGCAGTGACTCCCATGGCGGCCAATCGTGCAATGATGTCTGATGTCTGGATGTCATTGGCAAGGTCCTCGTGCATTGATGGGAACATGATGATTGGAATCGCACTTGATAACGACTTAGCAACTGCCATCAATAGAGGTTCGTCGAGAATCCCAAGAGCACATCTGGCCATGAAATTCCTTGTTGATGGTGCTATGACCACGCCGTCAAAGGAGTCTAACTGATTCATTTCGGCATTCCAGTCGGCAATCACGGGTGAGGCGGATGCCCATTCAAGGGCAAGTGGCGATATGATCTTCTGTGCCGCTTGAGTCATACAGACTGTGAGACGGGCTCCGTGACGTCGTAGTTCTCTAGCGACTCGCACAGCATCCACTGAGGCAATGCCCCCCGTGACTCCATAGAGCAGGTGCTTGTCTCGCAATGCGCCACTCTTAGGCGCGACAGCACGGTCAGATGTGGACGACACACACCTCCCACAGATGATGTCATCAAGAAGCGCTCGGTGGGAGGTGTGTGTTGCCATCCGATCAGAACGATCCAAGCGTAGACGTGCATCGATTGAAGCAGATGCTTGAGTTAGTACATCGTCAGATGTCGTTTCAGATGGCTTTGAGTGTCATTTTGTGCACGATTGTTCTTCTTTCCGAGTCTCTCAGTCTTATCACAAGAGGGGGTGTATCTTTCTTGTTCGGAGTTTTGCTTATCGTACCCATTCCTGGCTTCGTAATCATCTGGAGTGGGTTCCGTAATCGTGCAAGATGGGCGCTTCGTCCAGCTCCTTTTGCAATGTATGCGGCAGC
>CAZMJD010000196.1:0-3454 GCA_964566385.1 uncultured Candidatus Poseidoniales archaeon
ATGACGTCGCCTTGACATGGCGAAGATCGCAGGTTCAATTCCTGCCGAGCCCACTCTAACCTAAACTTCGGCGCGTTTTTCGACGCTTTTCGACGCAAAGGGTACCCTTTGAGAAGAATCTGCGGTTATTGTGTAGCCATTGAGGCGCAGCAGGGCCTTTTCGCAAAGGTGTAAAAATCGCAAAATGACGTCGGATAATCGAGGTTATCCGACATCGCCGGATGTGACTGCACTAGGAGGAATCTGAAACACCCCCACAATAGGAGGACCTGTCAAAATTGGTTCGAGACCCCCGTCGCGCTTGTCACTAGCAGTGTTAACTGCCTCAGAGATTCTACCCCACGCAGTTTCATCCTCAAAGATCGCACATGCCAAAGTTACACCACTTTCATCAACAGCTGTTCCGACCCATGCATTCACACACCCTTCACAATCCTTCTTACGGGAGGTACGATATTCCAGAAGTCTATGCAGACGTTTGGCCTTCCCACCGCGCGGTGAACAAACAACAATCTCTATCCAATACATCATATCACTGAATTATAGTTTTTAGACAAATATTTAATTCATTCATTAAATTTCAAGAAAGTACCCTCTACCATGACAGATTCAACGGGATTTGTCCCAGGAGAAAGACCAACTGAGGAAATTGTGGAACCTGAGAGTACGACGAGGTCAGCAGGCTCACCTGGTGCAATACTACGACCTGGCAATCCAAGACTTATGGCGGGATTATGGGTCATCGCAACTATGGCATCCAATGATGAAAGACCAATTTGCTGCATCGCTAATGATGCAACCATGGGCATTGAAAGGATCTGGCAATTAGGATTGAAATCAGTAGCTAATCCGAACGGCCACTTCTCACGAAGACATTGTGTGACATCAGGTTGCTCAGTCCCCATAGAAAATGGGGTGCCAGGTAAGAAGGTCTGAAGTACATCATTTTCAGCACAGGCTGCCCGATCCACATCCGATGTATGATGTACATGATCCGCTGAGGCTGCTCCTATTCGTGCTGCTAGACCTGCAGCGCCCCCATCTGTGAATTCATCAGCATGAATTCTCATTGAAAGTCCATGGGATGTTGCTGCTTCAGCGATGCGGGCAGTCTGTTCTAAGGAGAACCAACCGGGTTCACAGAAGACGTCAGCAAATGTCGCTATACCTTGTTTAACGATCTCAGGAAGTTGATTATTCACAAGATCCTCAGTGTACATATCAAATGCCTCCTTGCTAGACTCCATTTCTGGTGGGAGAGCATGAGCACCGAGCCAAGTATGATGGACATCAACTGGGACTGAACGAGCTGCATCTTCGGCAATCTCTAGGATTCGCAATTCATCCTTCGTTGAGAGCCCATAGCCGGACTTTGCCTCAACGATTGTAGTTCCATGTTCAAGCATGGTCCATAGTCTGCGTTCGGCACTATCTATTAGGTGAGCACGGTGTGAGTTTCGAGTAGCTTGAACAGTGGAAGCGATTCCACCACCTGCTTCTGCAATCTCCCTGTATGACATCCCTGCGCACCTCTGGTCATGTTCACCGGAGCGATCACCGCCCCAGACCAGATGAGTGTGTGAATCAACGAAGCTGGGCGTTATCGCTTGACCCTTAAGACGATGAATTCGGATTCCATCAACGGACGTGGCATCAGGCCTCATCCAGCGATCATCATCACCAAACAAGGAGGTGGCTGTCTCATCCTCAGGACCTATTGCGGCAACAGTGCCATTTCTGACAGCAATCGCCCCCCCCTTGGATAGAACATTTTCCGAGTGTGAGGAAGGACCAGCATGCAATACATCCTTCTTGAGACCTTGGAGATGTGCGATGGGACCACAGCCAAGGATGAGGGCGTCCATTAGGTCGCGAAGGCGACGTACATATGAGAGGGTTCTCCTGAGGCATCACCATGCAAGGTGCAGTGCTAGGTATAGAGTCGACCGCCCATACACTCTCAATCGGCTGGGTAGATGAGAAAGGGGAGATCCATCCATCTGTCAGTTCTGCCGTACGCCCTGACGAAGGAGGAATCCACCCACGTGAGGCTGCTGAGTCACACCGTAATTCAGTGGGACGTCTTGTTAGGGAATATCTAGAACATCCCAATAGACCTGACAAGGTCGTCGCAGTCGCCTTCAGCCAGGGACCTGGCATGGGGCCATGCCTGCGCATCGGTGCTAGCGTCGCTCGCTCGATGGCAACTGTTTGGGATGTTCCCCTCATCGGGGTCAATCACTGTGTTGCTCACATCGAGGTGGGACGTACCATGTGTGAGATGGACGACCCTTTGCTACTGTATGTCTCGGGTGGGAACACACAAGTCATCACTAGAGTTGATGGGAGGTATCGAGTGATGGGGGAGACTCTGGACATCGGTATCGGAAATGCCCTCGACAAGTTCGGTCGATCAAATGGGATGCCATTTCCTGCAGGTCCCGCGATAGAAGAGCTTGCCTCTGAGTGGACAAACATACATGGAGACGAGACAACACCACTGCTTGAATTGCCCTATGCCGTTCATGGCATGGATCTCGCATTCTCAGGCCTCGTCACAGCGGCCCAAAGGTATTGCAATGAAGGAGAGGACATACGAAATGTCGCCCATGCCATTCAGGAACACGCCTTTGCCGCTTGTGTTGAAGTGGCCGAGCGGGCCATGGCACATACTGGAAAGAACGAGCTCCTCTTAGGAGGTGGTGTCGCCTGTAACGAGCGACTCCGCACAATGTGTGAGATGATGGCTGAACAAAGGTCAGGGAGGAGCGCTGCACCTCCAAAGTGGGTCTGCATCGACAACGGTTCCATGATCGCTCTGACTGCACGCAAGATGTTGGATGTCGGACGCTCAACCCCGCTCAAAGACAGTGGTATCATTCAAGAACTGAGGACTGACCACGAGATTGTCGCATGGGCCTGAAGGGGGTAGACATCTGAGAAATGAAGAAGAGATCTCAAATCCCTTCCTCAAGAAGTCAGGGTCTGGTTCTAGTAAATCACGTACCACTCAGCGTCAGCGGGAAAAGCACCCGTCACGAACCGGACGAGGGAAAACAGCTGCTCAAGATACACCTGCGCAGGCTCATAGAGGTATACGACGACAAGCACCAACCCATGCCCCGACCATCGACCGGCGAGGAAAACAAGCACCAAGTTCAATGGTCTCTGCCCCCATGGAGCAGCAATCGAAACCATCAGGTTCAACGAATCTCTCGCGCGAAGAGTTACTCAATCTTGCACAAAAAAATGCGAGAGCTGACACGCCGCCTGAGGAATCGGCTACCAAAGTTCAGGTCAGAGACACAAACGTACGTGTCAAAGAAGAAGTAGAAGAAGAGAGCGTGGCAAGCCAACAAGAAAAGAATGAGGGTCCTGTCAATGTCTTTGAGGGAATTCGCAAGCGAGAAGATAATGCAAATCAAAATGAGAGGAACACACCGGTTCGCCGTAT
>CAZMJD010000197.1:0-3434 GCA_964566385.1 uncultured Candidatus Poseidoniales archaeon
GCACTTGTCATAGGAGTCATCGTCTTCTTGGCTCTACTCTCATGGGTACCATCCGGAATGCTCGGTCTCTTGGTGATGTTCGTTGGTGCAGCACTCGGATTCATGCCCCAGCGCATCGGTATCAGACGAAGTCATAGCATGGCGATCATCCTGTTCCCCATCATGCTGTATCTGTTTGACTACCGATATGGCTGGGTTCCGTTCGTTTGATGAGGCAAACCCATCTGTTCAGGGCATGCGAGACGTCGTCATCGTCGCTGCCAAGCGTACACCGATCGGCAGACTCGGTGGCGTGCTCTCGGGAGTACGCCCAGATGACCTCGCCGCTCACATCATCCGAGCAGTAGTAGATGAGACGGGAATCGATGCAGGATCAATCGATGAAGTGATTATGGGGGCTGCGAATCAAGCCGGAGAAGATAATCGTAACAACGCCCGCATGGCAGCCTTGCTTGCAGGCCTTCCATTGGAAGTTCCCGGATTCACAGTCAACCGCCTGTGTGCATCAGGATTGACCGCAGTCATCCAAGGCATGCGAACCATTCGCTGCGGAGAGGCAGACATCATCGTAGCAGGTGGCGCTGAATCGATGTCAAGAGCACCTTTCGTCGTTGAGAGAGCATCCGACTGGCCCGAGAGCTCCGAGCAAGCATGGGACACAATGCTGGGATGGAGGATGTCGAACCCTCTGATCGATGAAGAGTTCGGGACCCATGGCCTCGGCGTGACTGCTGAACACATCGCAGAGGAGACTGGCATCACTCGCGAGCGTCAGGATGCCTTCGCTCTTGAGAGTCATCGGCGAGCCCTCGCTGCAATCGATGACGGACGAATGGCAGAGGAGATCACCCCCGTACCATCTCAGCTCCATGGTGAAGGGGAAGAGGACATAGATACTGACGAGCATCCAAGACGGAACTCGAGCATGGAGGCTTTGGCACGCCTCCGGGCAGTCTTCAAAGAGGGAGGGACAGTCACTGCTGGAAACTCCTCAGGCATCAACGATGGTGCAGCAGCGGTTGTGCTCATGAGTGCTGACAAAGCGGCCGATTATGGCCTTACACCACTCGCTACATTGATCGGGGCAGCCTCTGCGGGAGTGGCCCCGAAGGTCATGGGTTACGGTCCGATTCCTGCTGTGAAGAAGCTGCTCGAAAGAGCCGAGCGCTCGATCGACGAGATTGATGTGATCGAACTCAACGAGGCATTCGCTGTCCAGAGTCTTGCATGTATCGATGCACTTGGTCTCGATCCAATGAAGGTGAACCCGAACGGAGGGGCAATCGCCTTGGGACACCCCCTTGGTTGCAGTGGGGCCAGAATTCTGACGACACTCATCCACGAGTTAAGGCGCAGGGGAGGGGGACTGGGACTTGCAACGCTCTGTGTCGGAGTTGGTCAAGGAGAAGCGCTCCTGATCCATTCCTGAAAATGGCACACATTCGCTTTCAAGGGAGCAATAACGTTGACACGACCAAGCCCCCAGCGCACGGTGGTGAAATCCGAGAGTTTGTTTCCAGTCCTGTGGCCGTGGAACGATGCTGATTCATGTCGTTCAAGCATGAGGGATAGTGTACGATCAAGGTCGTTCACCTCCTTCTACCTCTTGGTCACGCTCAGCATCCTGATTGTGATAGGACTGGGGGATCCTAGAGTATGTGACACTCGGGTCAACGCTCTGATCTGTTCAGCTGCCATCTGGCCGACTGAACTCTTCACAGCACCACACGAATTCGTCCTCAGTTGGTTCACAGCACCATGGTTCATGCACGCCGCAGATCAGGCTATTTTTTGCACCGTGGGTTTCCTCGTATTTACTCAGAGCTACGAGTGCAGGGCCGGAACCAAGAATACCATCATTCTATGTCTGGGAGGCACCATCATCGCGGCTACTGTGGTCTCTCTGGGTTTGAATCTCGGGCATATGTTCTCTCCGGAGAATGAATGGATCAATGATTCACTCGCTCGCTCTTGGATGGGAGGTTCTGTCGCCTTCTACGCGACGATTGGAGGACTCGCCCACTTCGCTCGCACACCATGGCTCATGATTGGATGTACTGCCATCTTCGAAGCGTGGAATCACTTTCTGAACGGTATCAGCACTGCAACCAGTTCAGCACACATGATCGCCTTAGCCTTCGGATTTCTGATGGGGTTATGGCTGCATCCGAATGGAGTCCTCCCAGCAGAGAGCGATGATGAGATCATCACCGAGTTGAAAGTACCACACGGCGGTGAGTAAGGTGTCAGAAAGACCGCCCTCCCATGTTTACACCCTGAGACGACGGTCACGTGTCATATGGATTGCAGCAGTTCTGTTTGTGAGTCTCATCGGAGGCAATGTTGGAGGTGTTCGCGAAACAACTCATCTGGAAGATCTGAGACCTGATCCTGAGGAGATGGTCGCACAGATGGAAGGACTCATTTTTCAGAATAACACCAGTAACGAGATGAAAGTGCTCATCATAGGCATCGATGGAGTTCGAGGAGATGTTGCACAAGATACCGCTGAGAAGGAAGATAGCACCTTTGGGAGCATCATGGAAGAAGGTGCATGGTCATTCAACGTGGATGTCGGACCCTATGCAATCTCAGGCCCTGGATGGGCCAGCATGCTGACGGGCGTCTGGTGCGACCGTCATGGGGTTGTGGACAACACCTTCAGGGGCAGCCAACTTGAGTCCGTACCGGACCTATTCGAATTCATCGAGAACCATGACCAGAATCAGAGCACGGCTGCAGTGTACCGTTGGGAACCGATCGACGAACACATTCTCGGTGAAGGGTCAGCCGACCGTCGAGAAGGGTATGACACTGACGTAAAGGTACGTGATCGTGCTGTAGAACTCCTCTCAGACGAGCCGGATCTCGACGTGCTGTTCGTCTCGATGGATGACGTCGATGCTACTGGTCATGACGAAGGATTCAGCCCTGATGTGCCTGAATACGTCGCTGCAGTCGAGAGAGCAGAGAACATGACGGGCGACATCCTCGATGCACTTGGTGCTCGCGACCAGAGTCAAGAGACGTGGTTGGTCATTATCACAAGTGATCATGGAGGAGGGGGTAGATTCCTCAAGATGCATCATCCTTCAACACAGATTGACAGGAACACGTTCATGCTGGTCAACGGTGGCTCAACCATCCAAGGAGAGATGACAAACAATCCTGTCATCATCGATGTCACCGTCATGGCACTGAATCACCTCGAAATTCCATTGCCTGAGGGCGAAGAAGCACTCGATGGGAGAAATTCTGCCTTCGATTCGACCGTACCACTTGCTCGAGAGCCAGTATGTGAGAAACCCATATTCTACTATCAAGTAGACCTCATGATAGGAATCGTAGGTTCCGGTTGTCTGTTCCTCCTAGCAACAGCAACATTCGTCATCGTGCGCTTGCGTCGTCGCCGGCTAAAGAACAATGCGTTGGAG
>CAZMJD010000198.1:0-3416 GCA_964566385.1 uncultured Candidatus Poseidoniales archaeon
CCACCGGTACCATGGTCGCAGTATAGGGTATGTTGTCGATGAAAGCAGATGCGATGGCCGACACCCACAGAAGCAGCATTATCGCAACTAACAATCTCCAGTTCTCTGGTGCGCTGCCAATCAGATCTGCAACCCCCTGTGCAATTCGGTCGATCAATCCCATTGCCTCTAATGAATGAATCAAGACGAAAAGACCAGCAAAGAAGACAAGAGTCGTCCACTCCACATCGTCAAGTCGATCTTCGATTCGATGTGGGTGTGTGATCAATAGCATGATGACGGCACCAGTGATTGCGATGGTGGCAACTGTGAGGAGGGGATGATGGAATGCAGAATGTGCAAAGAATGCAAGAATGACGATGGCAAGAACCGAACCAGATTTCACAAGAAGATCCCAATCCTTGATTTTATACTGTGCTTCAAGTTCCTCAACGTCACGGTACCTGAATCCAGTCAGTGCCTCATTCTCCATTCGACGAATCATCCATAATGCTGGAAGGCCACAAAGCAGCGCTCCAGGTGCAAGATTGATGAAGAACTGTGTGAATGTCAATGCTTGATCGGCCAGAACACTCCCTTCTAGAGCACTGGCTGAGAGTTGTGCTCCAATGATGATATTTGGAGGATCACCAATCATCGTTGCAGTCCCACCGATATTCGAGAACAGAATCTCAGCGATCAGAATAGGCACAGGGTCGAGATCGAGGACTTGGGCCAGACGAATGGTCACGGGAGTGATGAGAATCATGGTTGTTACGTTGTCAAGGAAGGCACTGAGCACAGCAGTGACGACACAAAGCAGTACCACTAGGCGCCATACACTACCTTCGCTGCGCTTGTAGGCTTGTACTGCTGCGTACTCGAATAGGCCTGTGCGTTGTAGAATCGAGACCATGACCATCATACCGAAGAGCAGTCCAATCGTCTCAGCGTCTACCCATCCTACAATCCGGTCCAAGTCGGCAACATCACCGGCTGCAGCCAGTGCCCCAACTGCAACTATCGCTCCAAGTGCCGCTGCTAGCGCTCGATGAACGACTTCTGTCACGATCAACGCGTACACGCCAACAAGAATCAGTGCTGCAACAGGTAGGGCCCACTCTGGCATCGCGACTTCAGTGGCGGAGGTCGATACTGAGGCCATAAGGGGGCCCAGACTGCTTCACCTCATCAGCATGGCGATGGCATCTGGAGTTCAGAAATTGTTCAATGAATGTGTTTTTTCTTAGTCATTGGAGCGCAACCTCCAACTTGGACCATCTGGTCCATCCTCTACGATCACACCCATCTCGTTGAGCTGATCACGAATGGCATCTGCTCGATTCCAATCCTTTTCTTCCCGGACCTTCGTTCTCTCAGAGAGAAGCAATTCTACCTCATCTGCAATCGATTCGACCAGATCATTGTGCTCTCTGATCTGCTTCGTGACTTTGCCTCGGGTTGGTAGCAGACCAAGCCATGTAGACGCACATTCTTCAAGCCACTCAAGGGACCATTTTGCGAAGTCACACATACTGGTAGAATCAGTTTCAGATGCAAACACTTCCTCGATTGAGCGCCTTGCTTGAAGGAGTTCTTGGATTGCTTCTCTTGTGTTCACATCATCGTCGAGCGCGAGAGATATTCTCTCGCTGATCGCTTCTAATTCAGCAAGGGCTCGCGCTATGTGAACCCCTGAATCCTTGTCTGGGCGTGGCAATCTTGCTCGGTCAGCTTCTTCTATCTGTCCAGCTCGTTCAATACATGTTCTGTATGTCATCACAAGTCGCTGATGGTTGAGCCTACTCTCTTCAAGCAAGGCCTCGCTCATATCTATCGGTGTGCGGTAGTGAGCATTGAGGAGTGCAAAGCGAAGCGCTAGAGGTGGAATCTGTTCGATGGCTTCGCTGATTGTCCAAACATTACCGAGCGATTTCGACATCTTTTCTCCATCCATGTTGACAAATCCATTGTGCATCCAATGAGTGACCAATGGCTCTTGACCTGTCGAACACTCGGATTGCATGATTTCACACTCATGATGGGGGAAGCGCAGGTCATGTCCACCCCCGTGGATGTCAAACGTCTCGCCGAAGTGCTTGAGGCTCATTGCAGAGCATTCGATGTGCCAACCAGGCCGCCCCTCGCCAAACTGCGAAGGCCATGAAGGTTCACCGGGTTTTGCAGCCTTCCATAGTGAGAAATCGTGATGATTACGTTTGCCCGAACCAGAAATTCGTCCAGAGGCTCCTGCTCGGACTTGATCGAGGCTCTGACCTGTGAGCAATCCGAATTTCTCCGGTGCTGAGGAAACATCGAACCACACGCCATCTTCTGCGGTGTATGCATGACCCTTCTTGACGAGCGTATCGATCATGCCGATGATCTCTGGAATCGTTTCAGTCACTCGAGGTTCATGGTCTGGGCGCAGAACGTTGAGGGCGTCCATGTCCTTGATGTAGGAGGTGATACAACGCTCTGCAACTTCAGATACCTCGACTCCTTCATCGTTGGCGGTGTTGATGATCTTGTCATCGATGTCTGTGTAGTTCCGCACGTAGGTGACATCCCATCCACGGGCCTTCAACCACCGGAATAGTACGTCGAAGACGACGTAACACCGAGCGTGGCCTATGTGGCTTGGTCCATAAGGTGTGATGCCACAAACGTACATCGATACCTTAGGAGGAGTGAGTGGGACGAAGTCTTCCTTCTTCCGCCGGCGCGTGTCATAGAGGCGGAGAGCCACGCTGCTTCTCGGGTACCCTGTTCACTTCAAGGCTGCGCCAACGTCATGTCTCGATGGGTTGGGGGACGGTCAGTCCCATTGACCCATCTCGTTCGATGTGTGGGATCGTGAGCACGGATTCGGAACCTGAGATTACATGAACCGGACAAGCAGCACCACAGGCTGGAGCAAGGTAGTCTTCTCCCGTTTCGGTCATGATGAGTCGGATACCATGCCCGGCTGGCAACATTGCATCAATCGCTTGGAATTCCATCAGCATCGTGACTGTTGACCCAGGAATAACGGTCTGAGGTTCGTAACCACCTGCATGATAGCGCACATCCATGGTTGCATGACCGAGACGCAGGCCGGTCATACTGTCCTGCATCTCCACGAAGATCTGACCCCCATCATATGTTGGACTGACTTGCAGATGCAGTGTAATCAACCCACTGATGTGAATGCCGTTTCCTGTTGACAGTGCTGGGCATTCCACTGTGATACTCTGGATGCCTCCTCCGAGTACACTCACTCCTCCTACCCATGACCCTGACGCCTCGCAAGCATTGAGTTCGATTTCACTTCGTTCGGCATCCAAGGGTGGCCAAGTCTCTTCGATACGCCACTGTCCATCGTTGCGTTGGACTTGTGCAATTGGTTCTGGCTTAGGTCCGATGCCCTTGAGATAGTACTCAAACCATTCAAACAG
>CAZMJD010000199.1:0-3408 GCA_964566385.1 uncultured Candidatus Poseidoniales archaeon
TGCCGGGAATCCATCACCATCAGCATCATCGTCATCGAGATCACAAACGCTATCACCATCGATGTCAGGGGGCAAGGAATTGATGTCATCATCTGAACTTCCACAGTGTTCCTCATAATCACGAGCGAAACCATCGCCATCCTTGTCATCATCATCCGCATCACAGATACTGTCGCCATCCATGTCATCGGGAACAGATAGGGCATCCATGTCAGATGAGCCACATCGGACCTCGGTACCGTTCAGATAGCCATCGCCATCCTTGTCGTTGTCGAACTGGTCACAGATGAGATCCGCATCAAGATCATTGGGCAGATCGAATGCATCGTGTGGGTCACTCGCACATTGAATCTCGAAAGCATCAGAGGCACCATCGCCGTCATCATCGTCGTCCTCAGGATCACATAACTGATCACCATCGGCATCCGGCGGCGTACTCAGTGGGTCGTCATCGCTGCTTCCGCAGAATTCCTCGTACTCAGTGGTGAAGCCATCCAGATCTCGGTCGTTGTCCAACCCATCACACAGACCATCTTCGTCTGAATCAGTGGGTACATCACTAGGATCGAGAGGATCGGTCAGACAGAGAACCTCGCTGCTGTTTGAGAATCCGTCATTATCTGCGTCTCGGTCCAACCAGTCACAGAAGAACGCACGAGAGATGCTGCCTTGGTCCAGCCATACCAGGAAGGTCGCACCATCGGTATCCACAGGATGAGCCGATGAGGAGTCCGTCCTGGAGCCGCAAGCGACCTCCATGCTATCTGTGTAACCATCGCCATCAGCATCACCATCCCAGGTTGCAGGACTGAACGCGGCATAGGCAGTCGCAGATTTCCGAGACCCAGGCAAGGTGACCTTCTCGACCAGATGGTTCCCACCATGCAGGGTCCCGGATCCGGTTGCACCATGATCGGTGTCGCCCCAGCAGAAGACCTCGCCCATGGTCGATGTCAGACACACGGCGTGCTTGCTGACCGAGAGATCGATCGCTTCGAAATTCGCAGGTTCCGCAACTTGGTTGAAACCCCAATCAGGATAATACAGATGTGAGAGGTTGAGCGAGGAACCATGAATAGAAGGTGCAGTTGAATCCATGGCACCATGTTGATTGGAGCCGTAGCAACCAACCTGTTTGTCAAGATCATCCGACGTGAAGTCAGGATGGAACAAGAGACAAACCACCTCATCTGTACCATCGATCGCAACGATAGGAGGTGATCCACCCGGAGCATCGGTGATGGTTAATGTGGTCTCAAGGTCTGAAGCCTCACCACTCAGAGAGATGCAACGAACACGCCCGTCATCACTGGCATAGTGACACAGATTGTCACCTGCTAGAGTCGCTGGTGAAGGGAGAGGATCACCTGCCACAGCGGCTTTGTACGCAGAGGCAGGAATTGTGGTTCTCGATGCATAAGCACCTGGGCCTTGCCACTCAGCTGACAACGAGCGCCCTCCATATTTCTGAAACATCGCGACCTTGAACGCATGCAGGCCTTCAGTCAATGTGACAGTCCCAGATGCTCTTCGATTACCATGCAGGCCATCGTTATTGACGACCGTAGCGTGATCGATGTACAGACCCGAACCATCATCCGAGACCGTCGAGAAGGTCCATGAACCACTTACAGGAATATCGATGAATCCAGTGAATACAAGAGCATACTTCTCTGACCGACTGGCATGAGTCAGATCTGGAACGGAAGCGGTGCCACTGTTCACCACAGTCTGTTGAGTGAAGTCAGGTAGCCAATTCCAAGTCCCATGATATTCGCGGAAATTCAAACCTGTGAGGAACTCAGGAGGTGCAGGCTCATCATTCGAGGGAACTCCACTTCCGATGTTCGCGATGATGCCAATGTCATTGGGATTCGACATGAAGCCTGAATCATCATATCCGATGCACCAATATTGACCATCGTCGTGTTCATTATTGTTCATCTCTGCACAGATTCCATTCTCTCCGGCAATCAGTCTGTCGATCGTTCTCCAGACAACAGACCACTCATCTCCCGACATTGAATTGCGCATGACTGCGGGCATGGAATCAAGCGCAGAAGCACCTTCAGGGGGAGTGACGGTTCGAATCTGATACTCCTCACTCAGACGGGCAGCATCTGTTCGCACTGCGACCTGATCGACAGCCGGACCCCAGCAGGACATATTGCCGAATTGGTGCAAGGCACAGGTGACCGAACTGCTGACAGCGATGTCGACAACAGGTGACGAATCGTTGAGCTCGACCAAGGCAGGTATCGTCTCGAAGACCGAGGATGACAGGTCATAGGAGGGCAGGCCCCAGCAGGCTACCCGCCCATCACTGCTCACAGCACAACCACCACCATGAGCACCACCTCCACCAAGGGAGATGCGGATTGGAGCAAAGTCATCTGGAACTCCAAGGGTTGACGGCAGAGGATACCTCGCATGAGAGCCAGCACCAGTCGTGGTCAGCGTATCATCGACAGTCGAGGGAGGTTGACCCCAGCACACGATCTCGTTATCTGTTGCAATCACACACGTGGCATCATCATTGGAGTCGATGTTGAAGTATTCTCCAGCTGGCGTGATCAGGTGTGGCATCCTCAAGATTCCATCCTCTGGGATGTCCCCTCCGATCAGAAGCGATTCCACAGTTGAGATCGCATCGGGCACGTGAGACTCATGTCCAGAGGTGGCGGGTGCCCCAACCGAGGTCAGAAAAGTGCTACGATTCTCAGGTGGCAAGACATACAGGTGGACATCATACACCCTCTTGCCCGCGGGGCCAGGGGTCGCAGCATGATACGCATTTACAGTACCCACACAGTTCCACCAACCATGGTTAGAATGAATCACACAGGAATTGGTCGTTGATTTACGAAGACCTGAGAAGTGGTTGTACCCGGCAGAACCTATCTCCTCAAAGTCTAGGACCGACGATTCAGTCAACCAAGAGGTCTGAGTCCAGACCACTTCCTTAGCGATATTAGCGGTCTCGATCTGGTGTCCTCCCCAAACAAGTTTGAACTTGAACTTGCCGTAATCGTCCCGATATTCATCAGCCTCCAGATTACCAATCGACATGAACATTGGCTGATCAGGATCATCTGGATTTGCGAGGAAGTCGGTCCTAGCACTCGATGGGAATCGATTGGTATTGCTTCCAGTGTGCTTGGCGATCAATTCCCACTCAGTGACAGTGTCTTCAACTGCGCCACCGAGATCTGCAAATGAACCGCCTTGTAGCTCCTCGAACGACCAAGCATGATCTGGCCTAGGGAGGGCATCATCGACAGAATGGTCGTACAATGCAACACTGAGTGCAAGGACCTGGTCTGTGCTCATCGACCGTGACCAGATTGCCATCTCATCGATGGAACCTGGCAGATAATCGCCAGCGCTGTTACGAGCAGCACTGAACAC
>CAZMJD010000200.1:0-3399 GCA_964566385.1 uncultured Candidatus Poseidoniales archaeon
TTGCTATGGCGACAAGCTTGCTTGTAGACCTGATACACTTCACCGGTCGTGATACGCTTGACACCTCTACGATGATGTGCATAGATGGCGAAGAGGACTAATTTCTGATGCAATGGTAGATCACCTATGACAAGTGTCATCTGATCTCTCTCAAGTCTGTTATTCGCCAATCTCACATGATGGGGGGTGATCTTCTCTTCTCCTACGCGATGTGCCTCTTCAGCAGATGCACGAAGCAAGTCGAGTGCTCGGCGTGCGTCACCATGTTCCCGGGCCGCCATTGCAGCACATAGATTGACAACACCATCAGATACCGAGCCAGGCACGAGTGCGTCCACTCGTTGGTTGAGGATATCTTGTAACTGGCTGGCAGTATATGGTGAGAATACGAGGTCTTCCTGACCTAGCCGACTTCTAACTCGAGCATCGAGATATTCGGTGAAGGTCAGGTCATTCGTGATTCCAATCACGCTGAGTCTTGCATTGCGCAACATTCCATTCAGACTTGTGAGGTTGTAGAGGAGGTCATCGCCAGATTTCTTGATGAGATAATCTATCTCGTCGAGAACAACAACATGCACTCCACCTTCGTCTTCCATTCTTCGCATCAGAACGTCGAACACTCTGTCCGTTGGCCACCCTGTGAATGGAATTTTTTCATCCTCATCGTCAATGAGTTCATTTCCGAGAAGCGCCAAAACTCGATAATTGGTATCGATGTTTCGGCAATTGATGACGTATGTCCCGACCTTGGCATCGATATTGTCGCCCTTTTCCTGAAGATGTGTCAGCACGAATGAGGTCACTGCAGTTTTTCCGGCACCGGTCACCCCATACAGAATCATGTTGGAGGGAATCTGTCCATGCAGGGCTTCGACGAGGTTATGGGCAATCGTAGAGATTTCTTTGTCTCGATGTGGTAATTGTTCGGGAACATAGGTATGGTGCAGTCTCGATTTGTCAAGAAATAGGCTGGATTCGACCATCATCGATTCAAAGATGTTCTTTTCCATGTCCGCCCGGCCCCCTTCACTCACACAAGAATGAGGGCATCCGGTAGAAGGTGGATATAATCCTATTCTGTGAAGTGCCTGATGACCTGATTCTGGCCTATTTGAAGGACCAGCCATCGTGCGCCACAATGACGTTTTCTGGAAAGACAGGCACACGCTCATCATTACCTTCAGCCGACCAGAAACAATGGGTGAGGATGAATTGTGTTGAAGGTGATTCAACTGCGAGCGAGATGACGTCAGATGGTGTGTGGTGGCCACTACCATGTACGCCATCAGGCACTCCAGCCTCAAGAATCACTAGATCACTCGTAGCCGCGTGCTCACTCACAGCACTACAGGGGCCGGTATCGCCGAAGTGACAAAGTGTGAATCCAGTTTTGTGTTCAAGTCTGTAACCATAGGGAAAGACAAGGGGCTCGTGCTTCACTTCAAAGCGTATATACTTCCACTCTCCACCATTGCCGACGACACCTTCGTCCTCGTCATGCCATGTTACTCTGCCGTCAAGCATGTGTTCGACATTTCCTGGGAAAGCAAGATGGCAGAGCTGGCCGAGCAGACCTGACCCACCCCTGCGGGTGTGGACGTGAAGGCTACTCTCTGCATCCGGATCTGAAATGAATCGCCGTTCCAACATCAAGAAGGGGAACCCGAAGATATGGTCTCCATGCCAGTGGGTGATGAGTAGGTGATTGATGGCGGCAGGTGAAATTCCTGCATTTCTCAGCGCAACAAGAGTGGTTGGTGGTGCATCAACAAGGATACTGTCATCGATGAGGAGGTTGGAATGCAATCGTCCATCGGGCACGAAGGCGTTTCCAGTCCCAATCAACCGCAGTGTGAAGTCCGCCACAATGTACCTACTTTGCAGCCGATTGATAAGCGCGAGGCTGCTCGGCGGGCCGGTGGTAACACGAAGTGGTCGAACAAGAACCCATTCATGGCCAGCCTCACTGAGCGGTATCCTCTCAATGGTTTGAACTCAGCAAAGGAGACGATTCACCTCTCTATCGATCTTACCGGTAGTGGAATCGAGTACAAAGCGGGGGACGCCCTTGGTGTGATTCCAACAAACCCTCCTGAATTGGTGGATGAACTGATCAGTACGCTTGGTTGGTCTCCCAAGGACATGGTAACTACTCAGAAAGGAGAGCGTGACATCAGGACTGCATTGATCGAGGATGTTGAGGTCCATCGTTTGAACAAGAAGGTGATGGCCGCAATTTCTAGTTCTCATAAGCCCAGTCCTGGCAGAGTGGTTCTCGTACGACGCGAACGTCGTTCCCTTGATTCCAATGTGGTAACTGAGACTTGGTCGATGGATGATAATGGAACAATGTCCTCATCTGATTTTTCCTCTGAGGACCAAGATCCCTTGTCGAGAATAGCTGGCATCGGAAATGACGCCGAAGCCACAGCGGAGTATATCTGGTCTCGAGATTATATCGACTTGGTGAGTGAAATAGGCGAATTTCCTGGTACACCCCAGGATCTTGTCGATGCAATGGACCGTCTAAAACCCCGTCTCTATTCGATTTCTTCTTCGCCGGATGCTCATCCTGGAGAGGTGCATCTGACTGTGGCCGTAGTGAGGTACCATCACCACGATCGTGATCGCATGGGTTTGTGTTCAGGATGGTTGGCAGAGACGGTGGCCAAAGACACCTCTAACGTACCTGTCTTTTTGTCTACGACGAAGTCCTTCGTCCTCCCTGCGGATCCCTCTACAGACATCATCATGGTCGGACCAGGAACTGGGATTGCACCCTTCCGAGCTTTCTTGGAGCAGCGTGACTGTGATGGAGCAACTGGAAGGAACTGGCTCTTTTTCGGTGATTGGACAGAATCTGATCACTATTACTACAGAGAGCAGATTGAAGGCTGGATTGAATCCGGTTTGCTTACTCAGATGACAACCGCGTTCTCTCGTGACCAAGAAGAGAAGATCTACGTTCAGCACAGGATGATGGAACATGGGTCGGACCTTTGGTCCTGGCTTTCCTCAGGTGCTGTGTTCTACGTTTGTGGTGACAAGAGCAGGATGGCCAAGGACGTTCATCAAGCACTCATAGATATCGCCAAAGAGCATGGAGGGATGACGTCTGAGGATGCGAAGCACTACATTGAGACTAAATTGATGCGTGAAGAGAAACGCTACCTGCGCGATGTCTACTGAGTGGTTTCACCGCTCGGCTCATAGACTCTAGAGCCTTCAGAGTGCTCATGGGCTTCCGCCGTGTCCTGATTGCCAATAGGGGTGAGATTGCCCTGCGCATCCTTCGCACGCTTAGAACACGGGGGACTGAGGTTTGCATAGTACATGCCGCTGGGGACCGCCTCTCTCGAGCAGTTCATCTCAGTGATCGAGCAGTGGAGATTCACG
>CAZMJD010000201.1:0-3341 GCA_964566385.1 uncultured Candidatus Poseidoniales archaeon
CTGTGGTCCCGCTAATGAACGAGGACTACGAATCAATAGCACACGCTGTGATGGTGGCCTTGAGGCAGTGGTGCGCCCCGCACCCGAGCATCAAGCCTTTCCAGGGATGATCGCAGGCGGTATCATCGGTACTATCCTAGATTGTCACGGAAACTGGACCGCGGCAATAGCACTCATGGATGAGCGTGGAGAAGAAAGACCTCCGACAACTGTCACCGCCTCCTACAAGGTTGACCTGAAACGGCCGACACCTACAGATGTCGACCTGCATGTCACCTCGACGATTGTCAGAATCGATGACCCCTGGGTCGAAGTGGAGATGATTCTGACGGCGGAGGATAAGATCAGGGCTAAGGGAACGGGGCGATTTGTCTCGGTTACTGAGGGGCATCCAGCCTACCATAGATGGGAGTGATCTGTTGAGAGATGATGAATCAAAGGATATGGCGACTCAAAGGCCACCACTGAAGGTGGCCTATGAGATGCCACCTGAACGAAAGAAGACCGTCAGAAAAGCCTCAAAGGAACGTATCACGCACCGACCGGAATGGGATCGAGCCTCAGGACGTGACCATCTTCGATTCCAACGTAAGAGAGTTCAACCCGGTCAAAGTCGAACAATCATGTTCGATCTCATCGATTCTTCCACGGGAGAAACGTGGCCTACTCCAGTTCACATTCTCCACGGTGCCCGCCCTGGTCCAAAGGTCATCGTGACCGGTGCGATACACGGAGATGAATTGACGGGAACACTCGCCGCAACGCAACTCACACAACCATCCATGATCGCCGAGGGAAAACCACTCGATCCAGAGAGAATGGCAGGCACAGTGTTCATCGTTCCTGTGCTCAATCCCCCTGGATATCAGCGGAAATCACGCTATTTCCCAGATGGGCGTGACCTGAACAGAGAGTTTCCAGGTCACTCGAAAGGAGCAACCACCAGAAGAGTAGCAAATCGAATCTTCAAGACCTTAATCAGTGGATCAGATGTTCTCATCGACATTCATTCAGCCGCCGCAGGTAGGCACAATATGCCACAAGTCAGGGCGAATCTGGCCGATCCGAGCATCCTCAATGTGGCGAAATTATTCGGCACAGAAGTGCTGATGGATTCACTCTCACCCAAGGGTTCTCTGCGCCGTACTGCATCAGAGAGTGGAGTTGCTGCAATCGTCTTTGAGGGAGGAGGAGCGAATAAACTCGACCGAATAGCGGTCAAGGTCGCCGTGAACGGAGTCCTGAATGTCCTGAGAGGGATGAATATCATCTCTGGACGACCAAAGAGACCTAGATTCAGGTTGCTCGCTTCTGGTTCAAGGTGGATTCGCGCTCAAGCAGGTGGATTGCTCGATCTGCACATATCTTCAGGGGCACTTGTCGATGAGAACGAAACCATAGGGATGATAGCAGACCCTAACAAGCCCGACCAACTTCATCCAATCACGAGTCCTTGTCGGGGCATCATGGTCGGAACCAGAACTGATCCTTTCGTTCACGCTGGATCACCTATCGCCCACATCATCGAACTAGAACGACATTTTGAATTCGTGTTCAAGAGTGTTGGAAGTAATAACTTGACTACCCCTGATGTAGATGATGAACGCCTCTGGGTGGAAGAAACCGAGGTTGATGAAATCACTATTCCAGGTGAATGGGAAGGGGGTTCCATTGATGCTGAATGGCAGAGTGAGACCGAAGAGTAGCGCTTTACTCACCTAACATTCCAAGATTAGGTGGACGTAACTGAAGAATGGAAAGTTGATCGTCGAGTTCAAGGTCCGAACTATCGCAGATATGAGGCAGAAGATCACCAATCAGATACAAGCTACCAATGATGAACACCAATGCATGAACATCATCTTCACCAGTCACGGTTCTTGCTTCGGCAACGATGGGAGTGATGACACTCATCGCCTTTTCAAACGCCACCTCAGGGTCGGTCTCAACGATCGTCTCACAGGATGCTGAGCGTGATTCAAAGATCCTCTGAAGACTCCGAGCAGATACTGCAGGGTGGCGACCACTGACCGGTTCAGTCAGGATGACAAGAGGTTCATCCAAGAACTCAAGCAATTGGAGGAAGGGCTCTACGAAGTCTTCAAGATCATGTTTCTGAGTCGCACCGAAGATAATCACATCTGGGAAAAATATCTCCTCGATGCTTCCATCTACAATGAAATGACTGTGAAGGTCCCTGCATGCTCGGCGCATTCCATCGACATTGTGAGCTGCCTCAAACATCACCACACCCGGTGAATGAGCAAGAAGAACTGGTTCAGATAGAGGAGTTCTGCCAGGCCAATGAGTCTGAATCAGAGAGGCATTGATGGTCTCAAAAGTAAGTAGATCAGGATCAAGGACTGAAAGAGCATGAGCTGCCAAACGATGAGCTTCGATGCTGTAATGAACTACAGGAGGAAGATCCATCATCGATTCTACAAGACTAAGATGTTCAGGAAGGTCATGGAATGAGACTGCCTCTGGCCAGGCTGGATGGACCCAGTAGCCATGATCGTGATTCACGACTGATTCAATCACTCGACGAACATCTTCATCTTCAGGCAAGGTAGCAACAAAAGGAACATCTGGGCGTTGAATCGAGGCCTTTTCCATCGCGATATCTGCAAGAGTCGGACCAAGCACCTCTTCATGATCAAGCCCAATCGATGTGATGATGCACAGTTCGGCTTCAACCAGAGTTGTTGGATCAAGCCGGCCACCGAGGCCTGTTTCAAACACAGCCCAATCGACACCCATTCTCTGAAATGTGACTAGCGCGACTAGAAAGGTGATTTCATAGAAGCTAAGTGCGATAGGTTCTGGAGCGTGGGCAGCAGCCCTAACCTCCTCGAGAGCTGTGTCAAAAGCTTCAGTGGTGATCAGATCACCATCGACCCGTACACGTTCCTCAACTTTACACAGATGAGGAGTCGTGAACAAACCTACACGTGAACCTTCCATCCAAAGCATATTTGCGAGGTGAGCGCAAGTCGTGCCTTTTCCATTGGTACCTGCAACGTGGATAGAGGGTAAGCCACGTTCAGGATGACCCAAACGAGCGAGGACGTTCTTCACTCTGTCAAGTCCAGTCATATAGCCACGAGACT
The DNA here is from genome assembly GCA_964566385.1 of uncultured Candidatus Poseidoniales archaeon. Taxonomy (GTDB): domain Archaea; phylum Thermoplasmatota; class Poseidoniia; order Poseidoniales; family CAYMED01; genus CAYMED01. Next base: position 3,111 of record CAZMJD010000201.1, read on the forward strand.
GGGACGAAATGAGCCAATCACGGCCGGTGACACGCTCAGAGCCATCTACGATAACCGTCACAAGCGCATGTGATTCGGGGTCGTTCATGTTCTTTATGCTGCTGAAAGGAATTGGTTGACCTCTGCTTCAACCTCATCATCCTCCATAAGACGAGATTGCCGTTTGGCAACCTCGAAGAGGTGGGAAACCAAATCATCTGTGGCCTCGATACCCCGTTCCTCAAGCCACCA
>CAZMJD010000202.1:0-3334 GCA_964566385.1 uncultured Candidatus Poseidoniales archaeon
CGTCAGATCAACGAAGGGCACATCCTTTTCTGCATCTGCAGCTTGCTTGGATTTCTTGGAGGCCATGTGAAGCACGAGGGCCTCAGAGATTTAGACCTCTCTCCGAACACTTTCTATCATGAGAATTCGATTGGTAGAATGAACGAATCTCAAAGACCCGACCATTTGCGGATGATCTCAGCTTCACTGCGCTGAAGATGTTCTGAGACCGTACTCTGTTTGACACTGAGCACCTTAGCCACGTCACCTTGTGTGCATCCGCGTGGATAGTCATAGTACCCTTTGCGGATAGCGGTGCGCAGCACTTCTCGACGACGCCGTGGCATTCTGATTGGCGCCAGATCCGTCACTTCTTCGTCAACCTGTTCTGTGACGTGGATTGTGTATGTATCTGAGAGTGCCATGATGTGTCGACGAACCTGTGCCACGGCCTCAGGCAGCCCGCGTAGAGTAATGTCAAGTCGCGTACCGGTCAAACGACTTGGGGTGATGAGCCAACATCCTCTATGCTGCAGTATGGCTCGGAAGACCGGTCCTCCGAGATGAGCTTGGATTATGGCCACATCACCGTTCAGGTCCATTGTCTCGACATGTTCGAAAACATCGGTAGGGGTGATGTCTTCCAGCACTATTCCTGGTTTCAAAACGACCTTGAGCATGAACATAGGTGTCTGGTTCTGGGCACCTAGGCTGCAGAGAAAATCGACAGACTCGAATGAATCTTTCACTTCAGTTGCTGTGATCTCGTGGCCCTCCTCTGCCGTAATTGAGAGGTGGAGGGTACGGAATAGAGATTCTTCCGACACAAATAAACCGTTCATCATTGGTTTTTCTTTCTTTCGTCGTGCTTCTACTGCATAGGTCAAGGTCCATTTAGACAGTTATCAGCACCTGATCTGCGAGCATCATATCCATCTCGACTCCTTCACCGTTTATTCTGACAATCCCTTCCCTTTTTTCAACCTCAGCACCGACTTTCAGTCCGATGGCTGAGAGGGCTTCAGAATGCTTGCACAAAAAGGCGCAGATGACGCCTTTCATGCCTGTTTCAAGATCCTTGAGGCGGATGATTTGCTTAGCTTCGTGCATGAATTCAGGTGATAGGTCTGGTTCAGCAGGTGGGATTGGTAGTCCACTGGGATCGAACTTAGGGTCTCCTAGTACTGCAGCCAGAGTGATCTCAAGGCTATCATCGATTGCATGCTCTAATCGGCAGGCTGCTTCATGTGCGTCTCCTCTAAATCCGAGCATGTTGATGAGCAGGCACTCAGCAAGTCGATGCCGTCGCTTCATCTGGCGACCGAGTTTCAATCCCTTTTCAGTTAATCTAACTCCTTTATACCGTTCATAGTCGACGTATCCAAGTTCAGATAACCGTTTGATCATCCCAGTAACTGTAGCAGCCGCAACGTCGAGTACGTTGGCAAGCTCATTAGTGCGCACGGGAGCTGTGTCATCTTTCTCCCAAAATTCGTAGATGGTCTCTACGTATTCTTCGGTGGCCTCTTCCGCGAAGTGACCGCGCATAATTGCCCGAACATGTTCGGTGATTTCAGACTTCACAATCCTTGGCATCCTAACTTTCTGAATGTGAACATTCAGTACTCATTGGGAGTGAATCTCACTCACTTCAGTGCAATGTTGCGAGATGATTGAGAGTGCAGGGGGCAGGATTTGAACCTGCGAACTCCTTGAGACCGGGTCCTAAGCCCGGCGCCTTTGACCACTTGGCTACCCCTGCTTCATGCCTCTGAACCAACACCTATTCATCAACATGAGGCAGGGAATCCTCATCTCAGATTGTCTTGAACCAGATGTCGTGACAATCCTTGTGAATGTGTCCTCATTGCAGAAGTCATGGGGACGTTGTATCACAACCCACGATGCTCAAAATCAAGACAAGCTCTTGAGATAGTTCAACAATCTGGGGTGGACTGCAACGTTGTCGAATACCTCAAACATCCTCTTGATGCTGAACAGCTCCTATCGTTGCTGTCAAGGCTTCGTGGTGGGATCAAAGACATCATTCGCACCAATGAGAGCGAATACAAACAATCAGGGTTTGACCGTTCATCATTAGATGACCGGCGAGCAGTGAGCCGATTATTGGAAGAATATCCTCGGCTTATGCAGAGGCCGATCTATGACAATGGTGAAGATGCTGTAATCGGCCGTCCGCCTGAGAGCATCAAAGAGATTCTTTGATCACTCTTCTTCAGCAATGGCGCGTGCACGTGCTTCTTTAATCTCCTCGAGGAATTCGTCGACAGGATTAGGATGCGGTTCCGTGCGCATTTGCGCTGCTACTCGCATCGGCATAGTCATGCCTGCTGTCATTGCAGGGGCATGGTCTACTTCCAGTTCCCCTATTTTTTGGAGAATCCTTGATTTAATGTCATCGTATTCTTCCTCGGTCATTCCACCCGCTCGATAGATCTTTGAAATCTGCTCTAGAGCATCGTAGTGTTCACGCCGTAGGTGTGAGGTGGGTGGCATCCCTTGCATGGTCTGACCATACAGGGCCTGCGATAGGGTTGCTGCCAACATTCCGACCAACCCTATGCCGAAGAGCATCAGGAATGAAGCGACAATCTTTCCACCTCCAGTGGTTGGTGCGATGTCACCATATCCTACTGTGGTCGTAGTGACTAGGGCCCACCACATCGCATCGTCAATTCCGTCCATAGGAACCAGCTCCTCACAGATCAGAACAACCTCTCTTCTCTGCGCTTCTACTTCAGAACCCCCGGTGATGATTGTCAGTGATTCAGATGGGCTAGCAGTTGTGTTTCCAGTTGTGACAAGAGCGGGTTCGATAACAATCTGTGTTTCATTCGCAGATACGATTGTGTACTGCCTTGAGGTGGCGTCAAAGCCATCTGCAGAATGGTTGCCAGCCTCACCTCCACTTTGGTTCTGACCTCCTCCTTGCCTTCCATCGGTTTCCGGAGGTGTTTGTCCATTGTTCTGGGGTCCAGAACGCCCGAACGAATTGATGTGCAATGTTTCACCAACAAGAATCTCTGGAGTGATGTCTCTTCCGGGATGTCCATCATTCCAAGATAACTGGGAGACGGTGACATAGATGATTGATGTTTCCTCTTCGGCTGAAACGCCGCTTGCCCATTGGAGTTGTGCGGATGAAATCTCTCGTTGAGGTGGTCCTTCCCATGGATAGACAAGCCCTCTATCAGATGCCTCATCGACCCTACATGCCTCATTCGCATCTAATTCGAAGACATAAGTCATGAATCCGCCAGTGAATACTACGACAGCGACAATCATGGTGAGGTGGACAATCTGTTTCTCAACAGTGATGCTTCCAATCGACCGA
>CAZMJD010000203.1:0-3319 GCA_964566385.1 uncultured Candidatus Poseidoniales archaeon
TCTGATTCCGAAAAGGACTCGTAGTGATTCAGAACGGTGCCAACCCATCCAGCGCGTCGTGAACCTCATGCGGTGGGGGCTCCTCGACCTGTCATGGACGCCGAGGTCCGAGTCCCAGTCAGTGAACTGGAAGCACGCCAGGATACGCTGTCACGTGCCTTGGCTGACGCTGGTATCGACCATGCGTTGATCCAACATCCAGTCGACCTTCACTATCTGTGCGGAGGCCGTCAGACCGGTAGCTTCTGGATTCCTGCACATGATGCGCCTGGCTCGGTTACACAGGGTGGCGATGGTCCAGTTCAGTTGGTGCGGCGCAGTGTGAGCAGGGCAGTCGAGGATGCAGGTGGTGACGATGCACCACACGAGGTCACTTCACACCCTAGTTTGCGGGTCCTCGGAGAGTACCTGCAAGGCCGTGGTGCCCGTACCATTCCTGCCATGCAGCTTGACAACGTACCTCATTCCTACATCGAGCGTTTCCACTCATCTCTCTCGAGCGCTCTCGATGGTCCTGTAAGGAATGTCTCTCCCATTCTTCACAGACTTCGAGAGGCCAAATCGTTGTGGGAATTGGACCAGATGCGCATCAGTGCCGAGGTTCAGAGTGAGATGTTCACGGCGGTGATGGATGGATACCAAGAGGGAGACACCGAACTCGACATCGCAGGTATCGCTGAACATGTCAGTCGTAGCCATGGTTACGGTGGTTCGGTCAACTGTCGCCGATATCCGATGTCGTGCGACCGAGCCGTTGTGGTCAGCGGCCGCTCAGGTGGCATACCTTCCTTCTTCGATTCAGCAGTCGGAGGCCAAGGCTCTCATCCAGGTGCCGGGATGGGTGCTTCCCTGAACACGATAGGGCGTGACGAGCCCGTCCTAGTCGATATTCTCCACGCACATGCAGGATACATCGTTGACATGACACGCATGTTCGTTGCAGGCTCACTTGATGATGTCTGGCACGAGCGCTTGGAACAGACTCTGACGATCGAGACCGCTGTTGTCGATTCTCTCGGCCGAGGAGATACTTGCGTCACTGCATGGCGAGAAGGCTTGGCTGTCGCTGAGGAATTGGGAGTGACCGACCATTTGATGGGTCAGAAGCCAGATCAGAGTCGTTTCCTTGGTCATTCGGTCGGGCTTGAATTGGATGAATCTCCCGTCATTGCCGAAGGATTCGATCGCCCTTTACCCATTGGTGGTGTCATGGCAATCGAACCGAAACTGGTTTTCGATGATGGGGCCATAGGTATCGAGGATACGTGGGTCAGGACCTCAGAAGGGTTGGAACCGCTCTCACATCGCGACGACTGGGCACCTCTCATCGAATGGTGACCGAGGCGAAAGGGGCATCATGGTCCTCCCCGTCCGCACACTATGGCAGCCCGTCCGTACAGCCCCTCGCACATTGGCAGTGTTGCAAGCGGGTACACGGACATGCGCATCTCTGGTGATGTGAAGGGCCAGCTCGTTGAGGTCCTTGTCGAGCATCTCGACCATCTTGTACCGATGCTTGAGCGGGGAACTCTCGATGCCGATCCCGAGCGCAAGACCCTCGATGATCCTGACCGCACCCGCCTCAACTACAACCGAACACGCGAACTGGCGATTGATCGCCTGGGAGACCTCGAATCAGTGGGTTCGGCTGCAGTCTGTCGGCTCATCGACGATCTTGAAGCGCATCTCAAAACAGTCATCTCCCGTGCCGAAGAGTTGGCTGGAAAGCAACGGGTCGGGACGATCAAGAAGCGCCACCTAGAGGGCGCACTTGAGAGTCTGAACCTGCTTGCAACAGAGGATGAGGTTGGCACTCCTGCAACGATCTCTGAGGACCCTCTCGATGGCTTGGTCGGCGGCTCGACCGGAGGTGGTGTACTGACAACCGCTGGGATACGTTCACTCGCACGCTCCTTTGCTCGATCACCTGTTCAGGATGATGCTCTCGAAGAGTTGCTGCTCATGTATTACGACCGTGCAGGTTCCATGGAGGAGGACCTCAAGGCCTCGATCGCCGCAGGCAGCGTCCAGTCGATTCTCGATCATCTGCACCAGATGAAGGATTTCATGATGCTCGGATGGATGAAACAGGCTTTGATCCTAGCAGGAGAGGAGGCCCGTTCTGAAGGCGCTTCCAAGGTGACACTCGACCATATTCTACAAGTCGATTCAAGATTGTGAGGTGGTGGCGTGGCAAGTGTCGATCGCATCAAACGTCAGGTAGCTGCCACTCTTGAGCGAATCATGGAGCCTCATGGCTCATGCTCGATGCTCGATTCCCGAGTGCTTCGGCATATCGATTTCAGAGTGCCTCGATGTGTCAGGATGCATTTCAAACCGACACGACCTCATTCGCCGGCATTCCTTCTGACGTTGGCAGACATCAAAGAGAAGGTGCTTGAGCTTCGTGGCGTCGATCATGTTGTCATCGAGGTTGTTGACGTTGTTGATGCAGATCGATGGACCCATGCGATTGAGGATCATCCCTCGTCTTGATTGTCACCTGCGAGTTCACGAAGACGCCCCTCGGCTGCTTTGAGTTCAGCTTCGCATGCCATCTGGAGTTCAAGTCCTTCCTCGAAGAGTTTGAGTGTGGTGGCAAGATCGATATCGGCCTGTTCCAATTGTTCGATGATGGCCTCCAGCCTAGCCATGCGAGTCGACCACGTTGCTTCCTCTTCGCTCATTTTTGCACCTCTTCATCCCGGCGGACATCAGCCTCAGTGCTTCCGTCCTGCATGATGATGCGGACCCGTCCGGCATCATGAACTTCGTGGACAGTGGACAGAGCAGCCCCATCGGTAGTGTGGATGCGCGCATACCCTCGTCCAAGAACACGGTCTGGATCATATGCCGCCAATAGGGCTCGCGTCCGCTCAATGGTCGTGCGATGATGTGTCATGCGTTTGTCCACGGCGATGTCGAGATGCCGTGAGGCTTGAGCAAGTCTGGTCCCTGATTTCTCCAAACGACGACTTGCCGCGCTGTGGAGCCGTTGGACAAGGAGGGCCTGGCCGCTACGAGTCTGTTCAATCACCCGTCGAACGCCCTGCTCGACTTCCTTTCCACGGTGCTCGAGTTGTACGCGAGCTGCTCTGATCGAGGCGCTCGCGCCTGCACGTAGACGACTTGCTGCGTTCTGAGTGCGGATATCGGCCTGTTTGATGACTCCGTGGACTCGGCGCTCAATCTCTCGAACAGCGCTGCCCACGAGCAACTCGCACTCCTCTCGAATTGGCACGACCATCTCTGCAGCGTGTGTGGGCGTAGCAGCGCGGTGGTCTGCGATCATATCGCTCACCAGATGATCCTGTTCGTG
>CAZMJD010000204.1:0-3310 GCA_964566385.1 uncultured Candidatus Poseidoniales archaeon
CTGTCAGAACAAGGCCAAGAGCAACCAGCCAGAGACGATGTTTCAAGTCGAAACCTCCTCAACAAGGCTCCCATCCGTGATTCGCCAGACCCGGTCTGAAAGTTCGATTGCACGAGTCTCGATGTGCTCGACCATGATCACCGAAGAGCCAGTTTCAACGAGGGATCTGACTGCATCAAGGACAACCTGGACGTTCTCTTCATCCAATCCTCCCAGAAACTCATCGGCTAGAATCAGTTCGGGTCGCTGAGCCAGAGCTCTAGCTGTCGCCACCCTTCGTTGTTGGCCTCCTGAGAGACGTCGAACTGGCTCACGTATCTTCTCAGAGATGCCAACATCCTCAACGGCTTGTTTCACCCTCGCTCGTCGTTCAGCCCACCACTGAAATGTCCGTGGTGTTCCGGCCATCGCACCTAAATCCACATTGTGTCCTACACTGCCATGACGAACCAATCCAAGACGTTGAGGGATATACCCCAGACCACCCCTTTTGCGGACGGTCGTGGTAATCATCCCTGAAATTGGGCGAATCAGGCCTGCGATGGTTCGAAGCAGAGTTGTTTTTCCAGATCCAGATGGACCGAGGATAGCGATGATCTCACCTGGCTGAACGCGAAGCTGGATCTCTCTGACAAGTGGTTCATTATAGCCAACTGTCAGATTCTCCAGAGCGAGGAGAGGAGTCGACATCACTATTCTTCACCCAAATTTACGACCTATTCCTATGCCTTTGACATCTCTCTCTCAGAGACACAGTGCAAGGTCTGTACGATTCCCGTCAGCATTAATCGGGACATCAGAACCTCAAATCCACTTTCAGTAGACGATTCAAGGAATCCACTATCTGAGAGTGACTTATCCTGTAGACGTTGAATCAGTGACATTAACCCCATATTTACCTCCAAAATAAGTCAGGATTCCAGGTACATCTTCGAGCGCTGCACCATATGACCCTAGATGTGCTGCAGCACTTGTTGTACCCATCCCAAACTCATTGTTGAGGATGTTCTCAAGAATCGATTTATTGTCAAGAGCGACCAAGGCAGACTGAACCTTTGCCTGCAAGGCTGCATCCATGGTCTCTGGATTGTACATGGCCATGTGCGAGGGGGATGAGCCAAACTTATCGAGCATCACATATTGATCAAGTTCAAGACACCAATCCTTGTTATCTGCAGTATTTTCATTGTTACAGTACGTATCGATGGTCGAATACTTGGCGAAAGCAACGTCACCCACACCATCTGACAGACACTTTACTGCACCCTCGTAACCGTAGTATGGAGTGCCCGAATCTGGAATGCTAGAATTAGGGCTGAAGAAATCGTGGATTGTTGCACGTAGAGATTCGATGTCTGTTGAATCACCAACCACGGTCGTGTAGTTATTTCCAATTAGATATCCCATCGGGAAGAGCATGCCGGCAGATTTCAACCATCCAGTGTGACAAGAAATCTTACCCTGCAACAGAGCGAATGGATCTGTGGAAGGATCATCATCAAGATGTGCAGAAGCAATCTCACTGTCTCTAAGAACCCAAGCATGTGCATCATAACTCATACGACCATCACTCTTGAAATCTGCAGCGAGGACGTCAAGGTCGTAAAGTTGCCATCCCATCCAAGCAGGTCCTCCATCAAGGAAAGCGACGTCAGCATTGCCAAATCGTAAGGCTTCTAGAGCTGCTCCTGAACTGTCGATATTGTAGAGAGTGACTGGCATGCCAAGTTGCTCACATAGGTACGCTGCAAGCAATTCTGGATTCTCATCAGCATTGGTATAATCATCTTGCACTTCAAATGCAACCTTCAATGCCTCTCCAGCGGTCGCGCAATCAGATGTCAAAGCCTCAGTAGTGGATGAATCTGATGGAGTATCTCGACCAGTACATCCTGCTAATACAGACGCCAGCATCAGTAGTGTGATCAGTAGTGATTTCGTTGTCAGTTGTCCGTTCGTCACCAGCAAATTTAGCATCTCCTAAAACTCCGATTTAGGGGGGCCTAATAATATTTAGGATTCCCTAAACAAAGATTAACCATACAAGATGCTCATCATCGAACAGAATGGACCGAAGAATCCCTACGATTGATGAGCCGTATCGGTCCTGTGTAGCCTATGACCTCACCATTGGAGGGAATCAAAGTTGTTGATGCTTCTAGAATTCTTGCAGGCCCATGGGCGGGTCAGCAACTGGCGGACCTTGGTGCTGAGGTCATCAAGATCGAGCCACCTGGAGGTGATGAAACGCGCCGCTGGGGGCCTCCTTGGCACGGTGACTGGTCAACCTATTTTCTGTCAGCGAATAGAGGTAAACAGTTCATCGAAATCGATCTGAAATCAGAAGATGGGCGAACTGAGTTCTACGAACTCCTGAGCGAGGCCGACGTGCTTATCGAGAATGCAAAGCCGGGAGGCCGGGAGCGCTTGGGCTTGGAGATGAAGCGCACACTCAAGGTCAATCCAAGGCTCATCCATCTCTCAATCACAGCCTATGGATTGACGGGTCCGAAGCGGGATGCACCCGGATACGATCTCGCACTACAGGCAGATACTGGCATCATGTCCATCACGGGAGAACCTGATCGAGAACCAGCCAAGGTTGGAGTCGCGTGGATCGACGTCATGAGTGGGATGATGTCTGTTGCAGCAGTCCTAGCTGCCCTGCGTCTGCGTGATATAACAGGTGAAGGGAAGCACATCGATCTGGCTCTGCATGACGTAGCTGTGACCGCCCTCGTGAATCAGGCGCAAGGGTACCTCTCGGCAGGAGCGGTACCAGGACCATTGGGAAGCGGCCATCCCAGTCTGTGCCCGTATAGGGCCTTTCGCGCATCAGACGGATGGTTCGTGATAGCCGTGGGGTCTGATGCTCAATACGAACGACTCGCAGGCCTTCTCAGCCTGCCCAAGAGAGAACAATGGGTGACGAATGCAGGTCGTGTCGACAACCGAGAGGCACTCGAGGCTGCCATCGCAGAACGCGTTGGCACGGAAGAGAGAGAGGCTTGGTGCGAACGACTCGCCAAGACAGGGATACCCTGTGCACCGGTTCGCACATTGGATGAAGTGCTCGAAGACCCACACATCACTGCCCGTGGATTGATCGTTGAAGGTGATGGAGAACTCCCCGCAACCCCGATGTTGCGCTCAGCGCTCGCCACGGCAGGTCTTGGGCGCAATGAGTGAGACGTAAGAGAGAGGATGAATCATCTATCAGATTCCGTGTGGTATCCAGATGTTCTTGATGTGAGTAGCTTGACGCAGAAGGTGCATCGAAGCAGCGTCTTCAGAGGTCGGATCGAAGTTC
>CAZMJD010000205.1:0-3294 GCA_964566385.1 uncultured Candidatus Poseidoniales archaeon
AATGGCTTGCTGTCCCTTCTTTCTCGCTGCTTCAAGCTCACCTGCATTGATCAGAGCTTGCCATTCCTCAGTGGCTTGAATTCGTCGCTGACGACGCTGGGCAATGACCTCCGTTTTGAGTTCATGGTGTGTGCCATCGAAGACGAGTATTGGGTGAATATCATGTTGCATGAGGTTTGTCACCCGAGAAAGAAGTCCCATCAGATGGGAGACAGGAGATCCATCGGGGCCTCGCAAAGGTCCTCCATCGCCTGAAATGCCCATGGATCGAATTGAAGCGAGAAACTGGTGCAGAATCAGATGTCCATCGATGATCAAACGCTGCCCAGCCAGATCGCTCATATCCAGAGGTTCGATGACAGCGAGGTCGCGGAGGTTGCAACCGATGAGATCACCTCAATCATACAATTCGTCGAATTCGTCAAGGTGGTTTGACACAGCAAGACCTGTGGAACCACTTGCATCGAGGTACTCTATTGGGATGCCTAATCTCCATGCTGTCCACCCCCCTGCTCGAATCCAACGATATAGACCAATTCCCGATAACCCAAGTGCCAGTGGTATGAGTAGCAGAGGCATCCAATCCCAGTTGAAATCCTTACCAAAGAGTTCCACAGTCGGGTCGTCGACATTTCCTTCCTGCACCACCCATCGGTATCCTAAATCGGCTCCAAGCGATTCATTCTTGGTTCCTGCTTTTCCAGTCGCCCAGTGCGGCACTGGCTGTAGAGCTGTATTGTTGACGACACGGACATGAATGAGTGCCGCAGCACCTGGTTCTAGATCAACCTCGAGCAATGAGAAATACAGTTGGATCTGTTCACGAATTTCGTAGGGCGCCCCTCCATCGACTTCGTTGCCAAACAGTTTGTCTTCGTTCTCAAAACCAAGTGCGTGGAACACCGTGCCCCCTGTCTGCCGTCGATACACTTCGTCGTAAGTGATGAAGACAGAAAATTCCTCGCCAGCAGTATATCCGAAAAGTTTCCCCTCCGCTGGAGTCAATCCTAACAATTCCTCAATCGTCCACACATGTTGTTCACCTTCATCCACAGCGAGATTAACCATGACTAATCCTGAAGTTATTGGAATGACCACCAATGATGAGAGCATGGAGAGGCAGATGAGCACGACACCTGTTGTCCGAAGAGTGAAGGGAGGTGCTGCAATTAATCCTGCAATTCCAAGAGCTAATGTGAGTAGGAAGAAGAGCACGGGTGATAGAATGGCGGGGGAATTCGTTTCGACGGTCACGAAACCAGATGAAGGGTCGGCATATGGTGAAACATAATCCTGACCTGGTTCGGGGTCTAGATTTGGTATTTCTCTGATAATGGGTGGCCGGATTGGAAAGGCAACCTCGGATTGACCCGGTCCAAGGTAAAATGTGAATGAATCAAGCGGTCCAGTGCCCGCAGTGAATTCGACTGAAATTTCAATTCCTTCACCCGGGGCAAGATTCTCGATACGGTGAGTTGTGAATTCAAAACGGTATTGTGTATCATTCTCAGGTAAGGGGATGATTGCCGTATCGCTGTAACCCGGGGCATTGATCTGAACCGTGACATCTTTCTGACAAGTGTTGCACACATTGTTGAGAGTGATCAAGCCGGCGATTGGACGGTTTGTATCGAAGACCACGGTTTCGTTATTTGCATGCCTCGCCTCAAAGACGAAATTCTTCCTCCCACCATGACTCTGGCCTGGAATGAATCCCTCGCCAACGCTACTCTCAGATTCAGTGTCTGAGGTGGCGGCATGAGACCAGAATGAATACTGACCTTGCGCGTTCCCTTCGTATTTCCCGTATAGGAACAGTTTGGATTGTCCATGCTTCAACCGCTGCTGTTCAGGCACATCACTGGATTGGGTAGCGGTAACAATACTCATTGAACACATGACGAGGACTCCGATGAGCAGGATTGGTCCGGCCCTCATGCTCATTCTCATCCCCGCTGGAAGGATGCTATACACACATGGTTTTAGGATTGACCACCTCAGAGAGCGTTGGTAGGGGTGAATCCACATGTCTCTGGTGTTGACGTCTGGATGGCACCCTGCCCTTCATCGAGCAGAGATTGATGCAGCATTGGTTCGTATGGATCCCGATGCTGTGATCAAGGTGCTTGGGCCACGTTGTGTACAACTTCAGACAATGCTACCTGATGAAGTGGTGCTGAGGAATCTCAGCCTTACTGCAGGTATGGACATGTTTCTTGTTCAATCAGGTATGTGTCTTGGAGAGATCACTCAAGGAGATTTGATAGACCGCGTCACATCATCGCTTGTGGAGCATGTGAGTGATGCTTGTCGTCTTCGTGTTGATGTTGAAAGACACCGGAGTGTATTGCCATCATTTTCACGAAGGGAGATAGCCAAAGGCATTGGTGCTGCAGCCTTGGTTGAGTGTCCGCAAATCAGCATTGATCTGACAGATCCAGACTGTGCGATACAAGTTATGCTGACAGCCGGATTCAATGGTTCACCTCTCGTGGTTTGGGGCCGACGATTGAATTCACATCCTCCTCGCAAGGGTTGGAGTGAACGGGCTCCTACCCGCCGTCCATTCTTTCAGCCAATTGCACTCGATGTTCGTGTGGCACGATCCCTCGTTCATCTTGGTGCTGCCCATCTTCGCTCCGGTGAATCACTTTGTGACCCATGTTCAGGAACGGGGGGGATTCTGATCGAAGCAGCCTTGTCAGGTGTTCCTGCCGTTGGTGTCGACCTTGATCCAGATATGGTGCAAGGGTCAATGAAAAATCTAGAGTGGATTGGAGCTGGTGACGATCATACGTGCATGTTTGGAGATAGCACACGTCTTTCAGAAGTTCTTGTATCTGGAGGTGGTGGTCATGAAGGTCGTTGGCCATCTCCTCCTTCTTCCGTATCACCGTGGCCATTTCCTATTGGTTCGTTGATCTTCGACCCACCATATGGCCGAAATGCTTGGACCTCTGATGGCCTCGCATTGACTGAACGTATTCTCTGTGAAGCCAGTAAGTGGATGAGGGGCGGTTCAGGTGTCTTGTATCTGCGTCCGGTTGAGCCAGATTCGATTGATACTGATTACCCTATTCTTCTCACAGATGAAGGTGGACTTGGGGATGCATTACGTAGCGAGACCGAACGACTCTCTTCCTTAGATTGGCATGTGACACGTGGTTTCGGTATCCCCGTCCATTCAAGCATGTCTCGCTTGGTGGTAGAGGCAGTTCTTGGTGAGCGATGAGGGATTCGAACCCTCGTCGTCGGGTCCGAAGCCCGACAGTATATCCTAGCTAACCCAATCGC
>CAZMJD010000206.1:0-3264 GCA_964566385.1 uncultured Candidatus Poseidoniales archaeon
AGAGCAATGATGATTCATCCATGTGACCTTTCTGTTCGAGGTAGAGAGTTATGTGTCCTGGCCAACGGACAGTGTATTCATCCAATTGTACAGAAGGTATGGTGTCCAATACTGAACGAAGACCGTCTGTAAGAAATGCTTCCATTCTACCCCTATCTGGTACGTCAATCAAATGACGGTCGCTCAGTGCTGGAAGAACGAAGAGAGAACCGTCGCGAAGGACGCGAGCTGGACGTGTGTACTCTTCAATCACATCCGAGGGGGAGAATGGGGCCATGTATGACCATCCATCATCAGGTTCGGTGGGATTTCCACCTACTTTGATTACTCCATTAGAAAGAGAGCCATACCGACGAACTGCTTCGGCAAGCAACATATTCGAGAAACCTGGTGCTACACCCGTATCGAAAATAATCGATGTGTGAGAATCGATTGCTGTATCTTGAAGGTCCCGTGGATCCTCAGGCGTGAAGGACACATCAATGATGGAAACTCCAAGGGTACATGCTTCAATCCTGAATTGATGTCCGATTCGGCCGGGAAGAGCGTTGACGATGATGCTCTGGCCTTTTGAAGACAAAAGGTGGGAGAGAAGGTTGCCGTCTGCACGACTGTGACATCTCTCAATATCTGGATTAAGAGAGGTGAAACTCGCGTGGTTTGAATCAATCATTGTGACATGATATCCTGATTGATGTAAGCGATTGCCGATCCATGCACCTACAAGGCCACAGCCCGCAACAATGACCGACGACACATTGTCCGAAGAAGACCTGTATATTTGACGGCAAAGGTCAGCGTGATGTCCGGATTCGGGCATCATGGAATTCAAGGTTAAGTTGTTTAGCAGCATTCATCACATCGAGAAGGAATTCATCTCGGGCCTCTCGTTCTTCCTTGCCTGATGAAATATCCCAATACATATTGCAGTCGACATCGATTGCTAACGGCCCCAAAGCTGCAACATTGACCCATGAGGCATCTTCTTTGAGAGTTTTAGGATGATTCTGAATCTTCTCGAGGACATTATCACAGAACACACGTACATCATCTGGATCACTGTTGATATCGAATTGGAAAAGGGGGCGGTATCTTCGCCAGCGGCGTTTTCCCCAATTCTCAACAGGGGTGTTCGTCAGATTCGCATTCGGCATGGTGATGATGGTATCAACGCCAGTTCGTATCAGGGTTGTACGAAGGCCAATGTCAATCACTTCGCCTTCTGCAGAACCAATTACAACCCAATCCCCGACTTTGAAAGGACGGTCAAGTAAGACGGTGATAGCACCAAAGAGATTCGAGATGGTGTCTTTAGCAGCAAGGGCGAGAGCTATGCCAGTGATACCCAATCCTGCAATCAACGTCGATAATTCGAAGCCTAGGGCATCGGCGATGAAAATCGCTCCAAAAATCACAATAAGGAAGCGCATCACACTCTCAAGGGCAGTAATCAGGGTTTTCTCAGAGGAATCTAGCTCATCGTCATCATCAACATACGCTACAATGGCATGGACGATACCCACTAATCGGAACATCCAGATGATGAGAGTGAATAACATCACCAATTGTGCGAGAGTGATACCCCATGTCTGAATGAGGAGGGGCATCATTGATGATTCTGCAGAAGAGAGTTCTTTCAAAGCAAGAAACACAACTGCTGAACCTGCAGCTGTTCCAAGTGAACCGCGTGATTCCACGACTGATTCTTCAGCAAGGGCGTGTCCCTTACAGAATGGGGATAGGAAACGAGTGATGATGTATGATGCAAGGAACTTAGCGAGGAAGGCTGCAAGAATGATGCCTATCAGAATAATAAATGTCCCTTGATTGAAACCTGAAATCTCATTCGACCAACCGGGAAGACGCGTTAGAATTTCTTCCATATCAAAGGGGAGGTGGGGGTACTTTGTCTCGCTTTCCCTCTTATTCGAAGAGTTGGTTGAGAAGCCAATCCGGATCGAATTGTTTCAGATCTTCATATTCTTGTCCAACTCCTGCAAGGACAATTGGTTTACCAGTAGCATAAGCTATCGATAAAGCCGCACCTCCTTTGGCATCTGTATCAAGTTTCGAGAGGACTGAACCATCATATTGGAGAATTCGTTGGAATTCGACTGCCTGTTCTGTCACATCATTCCCTGCAAGGGCATCACCAACAAAAAGCACAAGGTGGGGGTTTGCAACGCGATGGACTTTTCGTAATTCTTCCATGAGATTTGTTTTATTGCTCATCCTACCTGCTGTGTCAACGATGACCACGTCGATACGTCTTGCTTTCGCATGATCGATAGCATCGCGAACAAGAGCTGCGGAATCACCTCCTCGCTGACTTGCTATGCATCTGATCTGCAGGCGTTTGGCATGTTCAGCCAATTGATCGATGCCAGCGGCTCGGAATGTATCTGCTGCTGCCAAGACACTCCTGAGACCTCGCTGACGGAAATGATGTGCAAGTTTAGCGCAGGTTGTCGTTTTACCCGTTCCATTCACTCCTACGAGCATCACAACGACTGGAGCGTCACCCTCGTCGATAAACTTCTGAACTGTTGCAAAGAAATCCCAATACTCTGCATCAAGCATTGAGCGTAATGCTCGGATCAAAGATGCCTCAATCACTTTTTCTAATGGCGCTTTTTTTCGCAACCGGCGTCCAATCAACTCATTCTTAATCAACCCAAGAACATCTGAAATTGCTGCACGACTCATGTCTGCTTCCAGCATCACAACTTCAAGATCTTCAATCAATGTATCAAGAGCAGGACCTGCTTTGACAACCCTGCCTCCTTTGGAAATGACTCCCCCCCCAAGATCTATGAGGATGTTCTGACCGGACAAGGTCGTAGCATCAACGCGGTGAGTTGAACCACGTGGAGTTGAGGATACTGAAACAAGTTGGCGGCCAGTAGTACTACGATTGATCCGAAGGTCGACCGAGGATCCTTGGGGCTTGGGGGGGGAACGAGAGGGTTCTTTGGATGGGCGGCGACGGCGCTTTTCTGAAGATTGAATGAGATCTTGATCGTCTTCCCAATCATCTACAGGCGATGGAGGGTGAGGTGACTCGGGTTGGGGCCGTTGATTTTTGGGGACTTCAAGTGCCTCTTTCCTGCGCCGCTCTCCATCCCTCACTGCTTCTGATTCTTCATCGGATGAAGGAACGGCCGTCAGTTCAACGATATCTGTCTCCGAACCCACCACTTTGAGGCGACCGCGGAATCGATCGAACAAACCCAACATGGACCTATGGTCAGTAGTCGAGTGTCA
>CAZMJD010000207.1:0-3246 GCA_964566385.1 uncultured Candidatus Poseidoniales archaeon
TGGGAGCTGCACCAATGGCTGGAATGCCACCACAGATGGGAGCTGCACCAATGGCTGGAGCACCTGTCGCTGGACAAAAATCATGGATGGTCACCCTACTCCTTTCCTTCTTTTTGGGGTACCTTGGGGTTGATCGATTCTATCTTGGAGATACGAAATTTGGAATCCTGAAACTCATCACCTTTGGAGGCTTAGGGATATGGGCTTTAGTGGATTTCATCATGACCCTTCTCAAGAAACGCACTGCAGCAGATGGTAGCGCACTCATTTGATTAATTGCGCATAGTCTTCAAAGACCGTCTTCTCAAGGTCTGCTCAATGAGTGATGGGCCATCACAGGTTTTTCTAATTCCAGGTCCCGTGCGCATGTCGCAAGCGACGCTAGAGGCGATGTCGGCTCCAGCTATGACCGCTCGTTCGAGCGAATTCAGAGCACACATGAAGCGTTTGAACAGAGGCTTGCGCCACGCGTTCGGGCTCACACCATCCCCTGAGAACGAAGAACATCCCTCAGCCTTCGGCGAAGATGGATATGCAGTGCTCGCGGTCAGCGGTTCGGGAACTGCTGCCATGGAAATGATCCTCAGTAACAGAATGAGTGCGGAAGACCAGGTGCTCGTTCCAACTAATGGTAAGTTCGGGGAGCGCGTCGCACAGATTGCTGAACGATTCGGTAAGGTCGAGCGTCTGCATCACGAATGGGACCAGACCTTCGATCTCGAAGGAATCGACCGCATTCTCGCTGCCGGCTCTCACACGATGCTCGTCATCTGTCACAACGAGACCTCATCTGGTATCACACAGGATGCGGCTGCACTGGCGCGCATCGCACAGGGCCATGGCGTTGAATTCATCCTAGATGGTATCACGAGCATCGGTGGAATCCCCGCACATCTGGCCGAATGGGGTGTGGGTGCTGCTGCAATAGGAGCACAGAAGTGCACTGCGGGACCATCTGGGATGGCTTCCATCGCAGTCAGCGAAGGTTTTGTCGAGCGCTGTGGAGAAGGAGCAGCGAGGTCTTACTACTTCGATCTGGAGGACGCTATCAAGAAGGCACGGGATGATCAGACACCTTGGACACCTGCGATCAATCTGATCCTTGGATGGGCAGTAGCGCTAGAGGAATTGATGGAAGAGGGACTTGAAGGGCGACACGCACGGTGTCAAGGATTAGCCCAAGGTGTGCGCGATCTCATGATCGAAGCTGGGCTTGAGCTGCATGCTCCGTCCGGTTCACAGTCAAACACAGTGACATCAATCAAGATTCCAGAGGGCCTTGGTGATGAATGGCGCAAGGATCTGGCAACAGTGCAGCACGTCCATGTGATAGGTGGACAAGACCATCTGAAAGGACAGATCTTCCGCATAGGTTCGATGGGATTGACAACTCCTGATGAAATGGCAGAGGGTTGCCATCGAATCATTTCCGACCTCCATGAACGTGGAATCGTGACAAAGATGCCTGAGATCTCAGCGGCACGCTTCACAACCCACACGCCGTGATCTCTATCCACCGTGGATGATGGAACGATACATGGCTAGGCGTGAATCGAACGCAGGTTGATCGAGTGATGCAAGAGATGTCGTCCCGAACGCTTCCAATGTGAAAGAGGCCGTCACAGTCGCGGCTTCAAGGGCAGTACGCAGCTCTTCAAGTCCCAGAGGTCCATCACCCTGAGAAAGGCAAGAGGCAATGGTACCTGCGAACGTATCTCCACAACCTGTCGGATCGACAACATCTGAGACAGGATATGCTGGAAGGGCAATCATCCCCTTTGGGTGCAGCGCTAGAACCCCATGCTCACCGCGCTTGATCACGAGATACGTTGCATCAACCATCGTGCGTACGGCGGCAGCAGCACGCACCAGATTGTCATCATCGGCGAGCATACGTACCTCACCATCATTGATGATGACAAGATCGACCCTTCGCATCACATCGACCAGTGCATCACGAGATATCTCGATCCAGAGATTCATCGAATCGAGCATCGACAGACGCTTCGGAGGTGCCTGATTGAGCACATCGGCTTGAATGGCAGGATGGAGGTTACCACAGAAGGTGATGATAGGGGTGGTTGCATGGTCTGGAACCTGAGGTTGAAAGTGTTCGAAGACATTCAGATGAGTCTCGTGGGTCTCTGCTTCAGCCATCGACCCATGATAGGACCCACGCCAGCGAAACGTCTCACCTTCGACGGTTTCCAATCCGCTCAGATCAAGGCCTGCAGACTCAAGTCGATCTCGGTCGCTCTGTGCAAAATCTGTACCCACGACTCCAACGATGCCTACTGAATCAAGGGAGAGGCGACGTCGATGAAAGGCTGCTGCAAGGCCTGCATAGGTAGCAGAACCCCCGAGTTCCTCATCGACCGAACCCTCAGGTGAATGGACACTATCATAGGCGAGACTACCAACAATGAGGACATCCATGTCACGACTAATGAGGTCCCCCACTTCGTTCTTTGGCACTCGGATCAAAGGAGTCAAGAGCCTCAAGACGAATCGAACTGAGAAAAAGGATCATCCAGCTCATCTGAGATACCGAACAGACCGATATCATCCAATCCATGATTCACAGCGAACAAGGGGATGGCGATGATCAGCCCACAGATACCAGAGACCATGACACTGAAGATCACATCACTGAATCCCGTAACATCTGGGTAGAAGACCATCTGAATCATGTTTTTGATGAAATACAGAATGACTGCGATAAGCCCGAGGTGGATGCCTTTGCGCTTGTATGCACCCATCCAAACCCCTGCCACAATGAAAGTGGTCGATAGGACAATCGCAGAGAAGCCTTCGAAGAACAACAGACTCTGAGGAACTGCTTCGAACTGTGCCCGCCGCTCTGCTGACAACTGATCAAGAGGAAGGTAGGGGAGGATAGCTCCCGAGAGAACATTCAGCATTCCCATCAAGAGATACACAACGCCACCAATCAGCACAACCATTCCAACCACCTTGGCAGATTTGCTTGGGGGCTCAACCACCTGGATACTGGCGAACGGCTGGACAGTGGATCCAACCGGACTGATCGTGCCCATGATCTGAGAGTCGGTTGGATCTGTCGAGGCACCGACCACGATTGTAAGGGGAGAAGAAGCCTCCTCCATCACCACATCATCAACCACCTCAACGGGTGTCGGAACATCGCCTTCGTCGCTCACTCTTCATGGTCGCTCTGGTCAGCCATCAAGGTTCGGTTCGAGGATTCACAGAAAATTCAGAGGACCG
>CAZMJD010000208.1:0-3241 GCA_964566385.1 uncultured Candidatus Poseidoniales archaeon
AACTTCCCGCTTGAGAGATTGTCGTATACGCGCACATCGTATCCATTTTCGACCAACTGGTCAACGAGATGGGAACCGATGAAACCCGCTCCGCCTGTCACCAATGCCCTCATGTATTCTGGCCACTCGGGTGGACGTATGGGCCTTGCGGCCTTGCGCACTTCATTTTCACTTTCAGAATCTGTCTCACCTCACTGCTCAAGTACCACCGTTTCACGACGTTCTGTGTTCGGCACATGCCGAGCCTCAAGGTGTTAAAATGAAAACCACAAACAAGAATAAGACGAACCAGATGAAGAAAGAAACGAATGATGGTGATGATGACACATCCCGCTTGGTAGGGTATGTTAGGCGTAGCAGGTCAGGTCACGGCCTACGTGTGTCGATCAATTCGGAAGCATTCCAGGCCTGCCACACGTATGAGACATCAGATGGGCAATCGTATGTTCCTTTGGTCCTCAGTGTTGCGGCACTAAGGCGTGTTATGGATGGCGAGCGTGCAGTAACCACGGTCTCACAACTGGGATCCATGAGTCCTAACTGAGTTCCTCCTCTCGCTGTAGTCCGAACCAATATATAGCGCCCGCTCAGGCTTTGCCCTAATGGCAAATGAGTCAGCAGACGATGCCTCCTCTTCTACTGGCCCAGTTCTAGCAGGATTGCCCATGTTCAATGAGGAGGAAACTATCGGGACTGTTGTCACGATGACGTTGCCCTATGTCGATAACGTTGTATGTGTTGATGATGGGTCCTCTGATGATTCAGCACACGTTGCCTCGATTGCTGGGGCTATTGTTCACCATCATCGAGTAAATCGTGGATATGGGGGCGCTATGAAGACCTTATTCCGGCTTGCCCGTGAGGAGAATGCTCAGGCTTTGATCATCTTAGATAGTGATGGTCAGCACGACCCCAAAGATATCCCTAAACTCCTCGAGCCGATTCACCAAGGTAATGCTGACATCGTCATAGGATCACGATTCATCGGGGAAGTTCGCTCAGAAGAGATGCCAATCTACCGGAAACTGGGTATCAAAGTGATCAGCGCAGCTTCCAATCTCTCTTCAGATCTAGATGTTGCAGATACTCAATCTGGTTTCAGGGCATTTGGCCCGCGTGCTATTGATCGCCTACGATTCGATAAAGAAGGAATGGAACTCTCACTAGAGATACTTGATGACGCTCGTGAGAAGGGCCTGATCGTTGAAGAAGTGAGTACCGTCGTGCGATATGATGTGCCAAAGGGATCGCGTTTCACGGCCATATCACATGGTTTTGTGGTCCTATCCTATGCTCTAATGACTCTGTCTCAGAAGAAACCTCTGCTTGTCTTTGGCTTACCAGGCCTTGGTTTCTTGACAGCAGCAGTTGCACTTGGGATGCGGACTGTTAGTGATATCGCCGATTTCACTCCGCTGCAATTCACACCTGGGCTCACGGCTGTGTGGATTGGTGTTTTCGGCATTGCACTCATGTTCACTGGTTTGGTCTTGCAGGGTGCCAGAGGCCTGATCCATCGCCTCATTGTGCGAGAATTTGGCATTGAATGAGACTTACAGAGCAATCTTTCATGCAGAGTGAATGGAAGGTCCTACCGTGGCAGTCAAGGACCGGGTTGAATCGGCTGCTAGGGCAGTGCACAGTACAGTAGCACGGTCTCCAGCAGGTGTATTGGGCCTGATGCTTTCTATCGGCCTTCTATCAGGACTTGCAGCAGTAGATTTTTCAGAACAAATCGAGGATGGAGTGGAGATATATCTTCCAGATGGTGCTGAGTCCACGCAACTTCTCTCAGAGGTCCGTACCGAATGGACGACCGATGTGGTCATTGTCTATCTGACCACGACCAACAAGGAACTTGGAGGTGGTCTTGGAGAGAATGTCACTGATGTCCGAGTTCTTGAGGAAATGAGCCTGATCGAAGGAGATGACCATCCTTCCAATAATGGAATGGACTTCGATCGCACAGACAGAGGCCGGATGGATGGCATCATCTGGACTCTCTCAATATCTCAGGTTATCAAAGAAGCCAATTCGTCACAGGTTCGTTTCAGAGACGCAAGTTGCGAACATGTCGCTGAGGAACGCCTTCCTCTCTTTGATTGTAGTGCTGTTCAATTGGAAAATGATGCATACACCATTCCTGATCAGGACCGGGTCGATGATATCGTTGGCCAGCTTTCTGATTCTCTGAGTGGATTGGCCGTTGACACAAATGAGGATGGAATCTGGGATACTGCAGCCATCAACTTCGGTGTCATCAGTGATTGGGACTGTGAAGGTTGTCTGACGCCGTATCTTGACGACCGTGCCTTTGTGTCTGAATTGGAAAGTCGTCTTGATTCACGCAGCGACACTACTACGATTCCTATGGAGGTGACTGGCCTGAACACGATTCTCCAGGACATCTCAGACAGGATATATCTCGATCTTGAAAAGTTGATTCCCATCTCACTGCTTTTCGTCTGTCTCACAATTGCCCTGCTTCACCGTGATGTGCGAATCGTTCTGATATGTGGAGTTCCAGTCGTGCTCAGTCTTGTCGTT
Source organism: uncultured Candidatus Poseidoniales archaeon (assembly GCA_964566385.1). Lineage (GTDB taxonomy): Archaea > Thermoplasmatota > Poseidoniia > Poseidoniales > CAYMED01 > CAYMED01. Next base: position 2,548 of record CAZMJD010000208.1, read on the forward strand.
ACACTTGGCCTAACAGTAGCTCTTGATATTCTGCTGACTCCAATGATCATCGCTGCCGCACCACTTCTTATCGGTTTAGGAGTCGACTATGCTCTACATCTTGCAAACCGTATTGATGAGACGCGCAATGAATGGATTGCTGAAGGTCGATTCGATGACCCTTGGGATTTTGAAGGGCTTGTGGAAGCTAGTGTACATGCAACGATGACAACTGGCAGGGCAATCACCATCTCTGCCCTGACAACATCAATCGGATTTGGTGTCCTAATTCTACCTATGATTACTCCTGTCAGGCCAATGCGAACTGTCGGCCTCACCTTAGTTGTGGGAATTCTTCTCGATCTCGTATTCACTATCCTTCTGGTACCTCTCATGATGCGTCTTCTGAAGTATCAGCGTGGTGTTCATGATACTAAATGGACACTATTGGGGGAGACATCTAGGAGAGGTTGGATTCCCGTTCTAGTGGGCGTAACTCTGGTAAGCCTGTGGGGTGCAGGTATGATAGGTGAACAGCTCTCTAAACCCATTACTGCTGCTGATGAAACTCCTGATAACATTCCTTCTATGGAGGCAATGATCATCTATTCCAGTGAATTTCAGTCGGGTCAAATTTCTATGTACATCATGGACGCAGATGAGAGGGGCAGCACCAATGGGACGACTGCCATACGAGATATCGCAGTTCTTGACG
>CAZMJD010000209.1:0-3221 GCA_964566385.1 uncultured Candidatus Poseidoniales archaeon
CCAGATTTTATTCCTCAATTTTCGCATACTTGATGCTGGAAAATATCGAAGTTTTCACCTACCTCGTCATTTTGCCGAACTGAGTGATTTGCACAACTAGGGGGTTTGCGCAGTTTTATCTCTGAGAAAAGGTGAAAAAAAACTCGTTTGTATGATGGTCATGAACTCTAGGTGCAGTGTAGTCGTATTTTTCTCTGCCATGATCATTCTGAGTATGCTACCATACTCTCATCTCCCATCTACCGAACCTCTCCAAGATAATAGTGAGAAGGAAATAGAAAGCGTGCCAGAAAACATAGGCCCTGCACTCCATTCTCCTTCTCTCAAGGTCATGGGGCGAACTGGTAGTTCAATAGGGTCCCCATGGGGTTGGGCAAAGAATGTGGGTGGTTCATACAGTGATTATGGAAGTGGAGTAGCAGTTGATGCAAGCAATAACACCTATGTCACGGGATACATCACCAATCCCAGCAATTATACAATTTTCATCGCTAAAATGAATGGCACTGGTTCTTTGCAGTGGCAAAAAACGGTTGGTGGGTCAGGTGACGATAGAGGCACGGATATAGCTGTGGATTCAAACGGTAACGTCTACGTCATAGGACATATTCAGGGAACGCATTCCACTTTCGGTAGCACAACTTTGTCAAGTAATGGGGGAACTGACATCTTCATCGCTAAATTGAACCGCAGCGGTTCATGGCAGTGGGTCAAAGGAATCGGTGGTTCATCTGATGATCGTGGACTTGGAATAGCGGTTGATGATAATGGTAATATCTACGTCACTGGCCTTTTTGAGCGAACGGTGGATTTCGGCAGCACCAGCCTGACAAGCAGGGTTAGCGACGTATATGAGGCTGACATCTTCGTCGCCAAGTTGAACAGCGATGGTGATTTGCAATGGGCTGTCAGGGCTGGTGGCGATAACCATGATCTTGGAAATGGAATCGACGTCGATTCAATTGTAAATGCCTACGTCACTGGATATTTTGATGGGGGTCCAGCGGACTTCGGCAGCACCAACCTAACTGGGAATCAAGATATCTTCATCACCAAGTTGAACACCGATGGTGAATGGAAATGGGCTGTCAAGGCTGGTAGTGGAAATCATGATATTGGATATGGAATCGCCGTCGATTCGTGGGGCAGCGCCTACATCACAGGATATATTTCTGGCTCAGGGGTTGGATGGGGGCAGGGATATGCAACCTTTGGTAACACTAGTCTATCGACGACAGCTGGATCAGAATCCGTATTCGTCGCCAAGTTGAACAGCAGTGGGGAATGGCAGTGGGCAGTGGGTTCAATCGGCTCAAATGCCCATGGGCACGACATCGCCGTCGGCCCTTTAGGCAACACCTATGTCACGGGATCTTTTGACGGAACTGTTGGTTTCGGTAGTATCAATCAAACATCCAGTGGCGACAAAGATATCTTCCTAGTTAGGATAAGCAGCAATGGTTCGTGGCAAGGAGTAGTCAATGCAGGCGGCCCATACAATGATTATGGGAGTGGAATCGCCATCAGTTCAATTGGCGATGTCTTTCTCATTGGAACTATCGGCCCAGCTGCTACCTTTGGTGGCACCTCCTTAGCTAGTTTGGGAGATGATGACATAATCATCGCCATGCATCATGATCAAGATATGGATGGGGTAAACAACACTGCCGATGGTTGCCCGAATGGAGCAATTCAATGGAAGTCAAACTCTACTAACGATCATGATCGTGATGGTTGTCGTGATCTTGACGAGGATGACGATGACGTTGGGGATGGATTCGAAGATACCACTGAGATACTTTGCGATTCTGATCCAATTCAATCCACTTCAATACCAAGCGATACCGATGGAGATGGGACTTGCGACTACGTTGACAATGACGACGATAACGATGGATGGAACGATTCCACTGAGTTGTCCTGCGCAACTGATCAATACAACTCCAGTTCGTTCCCCATCGACTTTGATCTTGATGGAACCTGCGACTACCTTGACAGTGACGATGACGGGGATGGGTACTCAGATTCTGATGAAAATACCACCTGCGGTGAGGGGACCGACCCTCTCAACGCATCAGATACTCCAACGGATACTGATGGCGACGGTACTTGCAACGCCCTTGACTCTGACGACGATGATGATGGAATTTCGGATTCCTTAGAGCAGGACTGTGGCTCGAATCCGTTGGACGACAACTCCATCCCACATGATGCCGATCAGGACGGCACCTGCAACGCGCTTGATACCGACGATGATGATGATGGATTTTCAGATTCTTTAGAGGAGGACTGTGGCTCGAGTCCATTGGATGCTCTCTCAACACCTAGTGACTTGGATCAGGATGGAATATGTGACGCCAAGGACGAAGTGGATGACCGAATCACGAACGACACAGGCACGAATGACACAACCTTGGGCGAACGAGTAGTGTGTCAAGATAATGGCCAAGAGAGACTGTGCGTCGAACTCTGGTTCGGCCTACGACCTGCAGCACTGGATGTAGACAACGATTCCTCCCTTCGAACGGTCAAGGTAGACGAAGAGTGGCCGTCATTCAACATCACCATGACTGGTCTGACACTCGGTCAAGAATACACCTTCGAGTGGAAGGTCGAAGATCGAAGAGTGATGCTTGCCGAGAATATGTACTGCAATCCAGGTGGTGTTCGACCACATTGTGATGCAACGACCACATTCATCGCCGAAGGACAGACGTGGTATGGGATGCAATCACACGTGCTCTCTGCACTGGGACCCTCTTCGAATGCCTGCATGGTGGTAACACTACTCTCCGCTGACATGGAGGCGATAACGATCGAAAACTGCTGGGTCCAGAATTCGACATCCGATTGGGATGGTGATGGAGTGACTGATCCTGTCGACCAGTGTTCAACTACACCGGCTGAGACTGTTGTTGACAGTGTTGGTTGTCCGCTCCCTGACCCAGTCGTATGTCCAACAGATGTGTGCTGGGACGGTTCGAGCAGGGATCCCGTGGATTGTTCTTGTCCGCCTGAGACGGGAAGCAACACTTCCACTGACCAAGATAGCTTGGGAACTGAAGAGGCAAGGCCAGCATTCGTACCCGGTTTCTCGATGGTGACTGCAACGATCGGCCTGGTTCTGGGAGCCATCATCATCGCCACTCGAAGGTCAGAGGATTCGCAAACCTCCCACCCCTCACGGCCTGACAACGGCTCCTGAAGCCGAGGATTGCGCA
>CAZMJD010000210.1:0-3211 GCA_964566385.1 uncultured Candidatus Poseidoniales archaeon
TGGTCGTTGTTGAAGTGCGCACTCCGGTACTAATTCCCCTCTTCCTGATCACGATGGCGATGGCATCTGTGATGTCGATGATGATGATGCCGATGGTGATGGTTGGAACCGTTCGACGGAGCTGCGATGTGGCAGCGTTGATGATCAATTGAGCAGTCCGATTCCTGACATGGATGGTGATGGGACCTGTGACAACGACGATGACGACGTCGATGGCGATGGTAATTCGACAATGATCGAAGCCATGTGCGGTTCAGATGACCGCAATGCACTCGATCTTCCACCCGACATGGATGGTGACGGCATCTGCGATAACATGGACGATGATGCCGATGGTGATGGCTGGAATAACTCGGTCGAAGGCCGCTGTGGTAGTTCTGACGCAGGTCCCTTCACGCCACCGCCTGATCTTGATAGCGATGGTATCTGCAATGTCTTTGATGATGACATGGACGGTGATGGCTACACTGCCGATGTCGAAATGAAGTGTGGAAGTCGAGACGATGTTCTCGTTGACACTCTGCCTCCTGACATGGATGGCGATGGCATCTGTGATGCTCTTGATGACGATATGGATGGTGATGGTTACACTGCTATGCAGGAAGCACAGTGTGGAACGATTGACACCAGTCTGAATACTGCCCCTCCAGATCTTGATGGTGATGGCATCTGTGATCCACTAGATGATGACCGAGATGGCGATGGCTACGATTACGAATCTGAGGAGATCTGCAAGAGCTCTGACCGCGATGCAAGCGCCATGCCGCTTGATACAGATGGCGATGGCCTGTGCAATCTCGAGGATGATGATGCCGATGGTGATGGATGGTCACGTGAGGAGGAAGCAGTCTGTTCCGGCGGTGGTGCCGATACCAATGCCAAACTTCAGCCGTCTGATATCGATGGCGATGGTATCTGTGATACGCAGGACCCTGATGCCGATGGCGATGGACTCGATCAATGGGCAGAGATCACGTGCATGAGCGATCCCCTCGATGCACAGGACCCGTTCTTTCCAGGAGGAACAATGCTGGATATTGACGATGATGGTATCTGCAATAACATGGATGACGACGCAGACGGAGATGGCTTGACCGCTGATGAAGAGGAACTCTGTGGGACCTCTGACCTTGAGTATGGCGTGAGTGCCATGGACATGGATCAAGATGGCATCTGTGACTTCCAGGACGATGACGCTGATGGCGATGGATGGCCAGCACAACTTGAGATCCTCTGTGGGCGAACCTCGGATACGGACCCTCGCTCGAAACCTGCTGATATGGATGGCGATATGACGTGTGATCCCCTTGACAACGACCGCGATGGTGATGGTTGGCCAAATAATCTCGAGCTGAGGTGCAATTCAAATCCAGATACTGAGAAGATTGTACCGCTCGATTCCGATGGTGATGGTACCTGTAACCTCTTAGAGCCCGACACCGACGGAGATGGCTGGTCTGATGACGATGAGTATGTGTGCAAGAGCGATCCATTCAGTGAGTTGTTCCGTCCACGTGATCTTGATGGCGATTTCATCTGTGATCTAGTGGATACCGATCTCGATGGAGATACATGGTCGAATGAGGATGAAGCAGCTTGTTCTACAAAACCTGAGGTTGCGACTTCAGTGCCTGCTGACCTTGATGGTGATCGAGTATGTGATCGGCTTGACGATGACATGGACAATGATGGCTTCTTCAATGAAATCGAAGGTCTGTGTGCATCTGATCCAATGGATGCCCAAGACGTCCCAAAGTACACCCTCGATGATGAGTGGTGCGATGCGATGTTCTACGACCGCGATGGTGATGGTTGGGATTCCAAGAATGAAACTCTGTGCGGTACTGACCCTGATGATCGCTCCTTCCGCCCTCTCGATACAGACGGTGATGGGATCTGCAATTTCCTTGATGTCGATGATGATGGAGATGGTGTGACTGATGAAAGTGAAGTGTTGTGTGGCAGTGATCCAAGAGATAGGAAGAACCTACCACGTTCCGATTGTGAGTCAATCGAATATGTCGGTGGAGGTCCAACGAGCGAGCTCGCTGAACCAGAAGAGGACGAAGAAGAGGAAGAAGATGCTCCGAAGCGTTCTGCTCGTCGGTCTGCTGAAGAGGACAAAGGATGGTTCAATCTTGGTTATGGGTGGATCGCTCAGATCATGATTCTCGTTGGAGCCCTCGTCACAGCAGCTCGTATCCGGCCGGTACTCGAGAACGACAATGAGTGAGTCGTTTCAGGTCTCTACGTGATATGAATCGCATGGCCAAGGCTCTTGAGCACGCTTTCATGAAAGGCCTCTGTCATCGTTGGATGCACATGTACTGTCCCTGCAATATCCTCAAGAACAGCTCCCATCTCTATCGCGAGGATGAATTCACCAGAAAGTTCTGCTACATGACTCCCAACTGCTTGGATGCCTAGGATCGAGTGATCGGATTCTCGCGCTACGACGCGTACGAAACCTCCTGTCTTCTCAGCTTCAAGGGTCAGCGCTCTTCCATTGGCGGCCAAGGGAAATCGACCAGTGATGACTTTCTCTCCTGCATCTTCAGCCTCGCTAGGTGACATGCCAACGGTCACAATCTCGGGTTCGGTGAAGACAATCGCAGGGATTGCCACCTTGTCGAAGATCCTGCGTTCCCCTGCGATGATCTCGGCCACCATCTCTCCTGGAGCACTTGCCTTGTGAGCGAGCATAGGTTCTCCCGCAACGTCACCGATCGCGAAGACCCCTGGTACTGAGGTACTACACCTCTCATCGATCTGGATGAACTTCCCGGACTCGTCCATGCCCAGACCCATATTGGTGAGTCCCCAACCTTGCGTGTTCGGCCGGCGCCCCACGGTAACGAGGATTTTGTCAAATGTACCTGACTTCTCCTCGCCAGTTGAATCGGTCCAAGTCAGATGAGCCCCCTGGTCACTGACCTCAGCTCCTTTTGCTAGGCAATTGGTATGCACTGTGACGTTATGCTTCTTCAGCCAGATTTCAAGTGGGCGTCGCAATTCAGCATCGACAATAGCGAGTACTGATTCGAGACCTTCAATGACGGTGACATCGGTGCCGAGTTTCGCGAGTGCACAACCAAGTTCGAGACCAATGTACCCTCCACCGATGATAGCAATGGTCTCAGGTAGCTGTTCGAGGTCGAGAGCTGCGGTTGATGACAAGATGGTCTGTTCATCTACTGGCATGTAAGGTAGG
>CAZMJD010000211.1:0-3188 GCA_964566385.1 uncultured Candidatus Poseidoniales archaeon
CAGTCCTCGTTTCAGGGACTCTACCTTTGCTTAGAAGTGCGCTGGCTGGCACTGTCGGGCGTCGTGGCTGGGTGTTGCGCACAGCCCTATCGCGCCCTGAGAGGCATACTTTCCGAACAGGTGCTCAGGTCGGCATCTTTGCATTGGTTGTGTTCGGGGCGGTGATCCTGACCGGTTTTGTCGTTCAGTTCAATGATGCTTCCGAAGCATGGGTTGAGGATGGCTCGGGTTCGTATCAGCTCATCGTTTCGGGGACGACTCGAGATCCTCTTCTCGAAGGGGTTGATGACGAGGTCCTAAACGCCTCGGGTCTCATTGATGGCACCACAATCCTCTCTTACAGGAGGGTTGAAGTCCATGATTCCAGTGAGAATTGGCGTCGTCGTCCTCTAAGGGGTATTGACGATGATCTTGTGAACTCAGGTGGCTTTCCTCTGTCTCATTGGCATCAGGGATTCGGTTCTACCCCTGAGGACATCTGGGCGCTCGTTCTTGCCGATGATCGCTACGCTATCGTTGAACATCGCCTGTATGCTCCACTAGTGGACGAAGTTGGGCGTCCACGGGCGCTGCTCGGTGATGAATTCAAGATCCAACTCTCCGAAGATCACACTAGGAATGCATCTGTCATCGTCGTAGGTGTCCTTGAGCCGGGAGCAGCATGGACTGCCAGTGGTGTTCTGGTGAATGGGGATCTTGCCACTTCTTTGTTCGAGACTCGCCCTACTCGAATGTTGATCAAGACGGAATCAGCACTGTCATCTCCCGAACTTGAAGACCTTCGAGACCTCTTAGAAGCGAATCTCTCGCACCTAGGTCACGATGTCGAGATCATTGAGGATGAGATCCATCGCACTCAGGGGGTGGTGCTCGGCGTGCTGCGAGTGTTTGAAGGATATCTTGCCATAGGTCTGCTCGTTGGTGCGGCTTCATTGGCGATGGTTGCTCTACGTTCGGTCTCTGAGCGGATTCGGGAGAATGGGATCTTTAGGGCCATGGGTGTGACACGTTCACGTCTGGTGGGTCTGCATACAGTGGAATTGAGCTATATCGCCAGTCTAGGTCTGTGTATCGGTATGGTTGCTGCCTTGGTCTTCCATATAGCGCTTCACGACTTGTATTGGGCCGATGAGATGCGCCCTTTGATCATTCCGTGGACGTCGATGGCCGCGATTGCAGGCATCAGCCTTCTCATTGCTGGATTAGCGACATTACCGCCGGTGTTGAGTGCTTCGAAAGTTGACCCGGCGGAAGCTTTGCGTCTCGTCGAAGGCTGAAAACAAATATTCTGTCCGCATATTCTAAAATACGTCGCGTGTCGTATGGGGTATATGTCACGCACCGCGATGGCTCTCGTTGCTCTCTTTCTCTGCTCTCTTGTTGTTCCAGCCCTCTCTGGAGCGGAAACTTCTGGGCGTGCAGAAGAGGGTGCAGAGGTTACTCTGACTTCTGTCATGTCTCCTCGGGCTTCGACTGGTTTGAATTACATTGACAATGCAATTCTCAGTTCTGAGTCCATCACATTTGCAGTAGGTGCTAGGAACATCGGGAATCAAACTCTGAAATCTCTGACTGTCAAAGCAGAAGTGTTCCAGGCTAATGGTAAAGGTGAACAGATCGGCACTGAAGCCATCTTTGAGACTGGCGAACGTCAGATTATCTCCTCGACCGATTCATCAACATGGGTCGAAGGAGGTGGACGGGTGGCGAATGTCGATGCTGACCTCGTAATCCTCGATTCAGCAGGCGCACCGCTTGAGTGGCTCCCCTCTTCGATAGGTCTTTTCATCGTGCGTTTCACAATCGAGTCCAATGAAGATAACGATGTGGCGAACAACCAGAAGCAAGTCATCATCCGCGTCAAGGATTGGATCGACGTCGACATCGAAATGATGTGGGATTCCGTGGGATATGATCGAAATCGCCCCGGTGACCTTATCTCTTCCGAAGGTAATGGTCCTCACCCATTTACGGCATTCTTCTACGTGAACACATCGAAGGATTGGCTCCTTGGTCCAGAGTATACGGGTCCTCGCAATATCACGGTCGATCTCTCAATTGAAGGCGAGGGTATTGACCCAGATTGGACGTATATCGACTGTAGTGACCCTGACGTTCGGTGCAGCGACACCTATGGGTTCCCGAAGACAGTTCAGGTCCAGTTAGGCATGCAGATGGAGGTCTTGACATATCACAACACCACGTCTGATGGGGCTATTCAAGAACCGGTGGACGACGCTACGAGCAATAATACTCAGAACCAGACCGGAGACAACGATACTGGGGATGGTGACAACAACTCTGGAGGGCCGCCGGATCCTGGTAATGAGACAGGTGGCGGTGATAACAATTCAGAACGGCCACCAGATCCAGGTAATCAGACCGGTGGCGAGAATGGAACGTTCCCCAATGGTTCTGAGAATGGCACAGGTAATGAGACTGGTAACGAAACAGGTCCGCCTCAGGGCGTTCTAGGTAAGAGTTACTCCAATCGAACAGTGGTTCCTGTCAACGCTACTTACGTGCTGAGGGGTGAGATCTTCACCAATGCGATGGCATACAGGAACGACGTGACACTCACCGCGAGATTATCCTCGTGGACTGAATTCGAATATGTGTGTAGCGTGTATGTTGCAGAGGAGACGGAGGAGATCGATAGGAATAACACGAATGGGTCAACAGCTGGCGGTGGTGCACTCAGAGAGTACAACAATGGTTGTGAGATCGATAGGATAGGCGATGATAATCCTGCGAATGACTACCTTGAGATCGAGGGAACGGTGGTCAACGTTCACGATATTTCACTCGATATGGTCACCTTTGACAATCAGAGGGAAGATGGCATCGTACCTGCTGGTGACGGCTCGATTACTGCCATAATCTCTCACGGCGGGGTTGACGTCAGTAAGCAGGTGTATAACTGGACGCTTGATATTGACTTCAGAAACGCAGATACTGGTGAACCAATTAGGTGGATGAAGACTAGGGTGACTGAGAGAACGCAGTCCAGCTGTGCAGAGACTTTCGGTCAACCCTACCGCTCTCTAGGGGGTATGGATCCTATTGATTCGCTCAAGATGATTTGTGTGAATTACTACTTCTTACCTGGAATCTACACGATTGCCACTAGTTTGAGAATCGATAACGTCGATGATGGCAACATGAACAACAATATTCTGGCAGAGACT
>CAZMJD010000212.1:0-1812 GCA_964566385.1 uncultured Candidatus Poseidoniales archaeon
GGATTGCGTAGTCTGATTCGAGCTACATTTCGGTCACCACCTGTACCCTCCAAACTTTGGGGAATCGATTTCCATAATCCAGTGGGCCTAGCTGCTGGAATGGACAAAAAAGGAGAGGGCATGCACTGTTGGGAGAATATAGGATTCGGATGGATCGAGATAGGGGGGGTCACATATCATCCACAGGATGGAAATCCAAAACCGAGAATGTTCCGCAGTGTTCGACACCGGGCTCTAATCAACAGAATGGGATTGAACAATCTAGGTAGCGAAACAATGGAGAGACATCTTGCATCCCTCAAATCACGTAATCGGTGGTCAAAGGTCCCTGTCTGTATCAACATCGGCAAAAGCAAGAATACGCCTAATGAAGATGCAGAACAAGATTATGCGGGCACCTTCGAGCGCCTATGGAGATTTGCGGATCTCTTCGTGATCAACGTCTCAAGTCCTAATACACCTCATTTACGCGAATTGCAGACCAACGAGGATCTAGAACGCATTCTCTCTGCCTGTAACGAAGTAAATGAGCGACTCACTGACGATGATATAGGTATGCTGAAGCCAATTCTCATCAAAGTCGCCCCAGACCTAGATGATGAACAATTGACTATGATTGCTGATATCGCGATGGCCTCAGGGTGTGCTGGCATTGTTGCAACCAACACCACCACTGCGCGACCTACCAAAGGAGGTGTGATGGATGAGGAAGGGGGGTTGTCGGGTGGTCCTCTACGCGGGCGTTCTACTGAAGTGATCAAGTTGATCTACTCTCACACTGAAGGTAAGATACCCATCATTGGCGTTGGAGGAATCAGTGATGTGGATAGTGCATGGGAGAAAATCGGTGCAGGAGCCAGCCTGTTACAACTCTACAGCGCACTGGTCTTTGAGGGTCCTAGCGTCATCAAACAGATCAACAAGGGCCTGAACCGCAGATTGAAGGCTCATGGATATCAGAGCATTTCAGAGGCAGTGGGCCACGCACACAGGAGTTGAGGTGATGGAACGACGAATTCGCCTGCTCTTGTTCGGATGCCTCGTTGTCCTCGCAACCGGTGCTGCATTCTTCGTGCGCTCACCAGAGGTCTCTCTCTCAGTCACCGAGATCATCGATGATCCGTCGGAATTCGCAGCTCACAAGATCGCTGTGCGTGGTGTTGTGGAAAATGAATCGCTTGATGAAGTAGAACGTGGCTTCTGGTTGAGTGATAGTGATGCGGTCCTCTATGTCGATTATGGAGCTACGACCTTGAGTGATGCCTTCGCAGAAGGACGTACTATCCTCGTGCGCGGCGTCCTTGAACACAGAGACGGCGGATGGGTGCTGGCTGCTGAAGAGATTCAAGTAGGGTGTCCCTCGAAATATGAGGCTGAAGTCAAAGAATGAAGGCCTAAGAGGCCTGTTTCTGCATGAGTTCACAGCCGATGCGTTCAAGGCACATGGGGACTCCATCAGTGTGGGATAGGAGGGGAGCTAGGCGTACCCTGTACCACAAATCGCCTTTATGGTGGTCCGAACGCCCCCGAACGGCGCAGACGAGGCTTAGGGATCCAGCATGAGAACGATGAGGTTTCGCCCCCATGTGACCCGGGCCGGCATGGACTCCAATCGGAGGATTGGAGCGAATGCACTCGCCGGGGAATCAGGTCAGGCCGGGAACGGAGCAGCCCGACTCGGAGTTTCGGGTGCCGTGGGAAAGCGGAACTGAGAACTCGGTTGGGACGTTTCTAGGTCTACGTGCGACAATCGGGGGCCCTCCCACTCATACGTCGAAAATCACATGAGCATGGTATCCTGGACCAACGAAT
>CAZMJD010000212.1:1822-3111 GCA_964566385.1 uncultured Candidatus Poseidoniales archaeon
CACCCTCTTTGAGCACATCGACAATCAAACCATGGCGGGTTATCGCCTTGATGTGGAGAATAGGATCTATGTCTGAAACAGGAATCCACCAGACGACCGCACGGCATATTCCTTGTCGATGAGTGAACCAGATGGGGTCAAGAGTTGCTCGCACCCACCAGCGTTCGTGAACCTCTGCTTCGTAGAGGGCTTCCTCAAGCAGCGTCACGAGCACCTCCTCATCCGAAGCCCCCTCCGCCTTGAGAGAAACTTCAGACGTCCGGAGAGGAGTATTCGAAGCTCCTGGCGTCGTGTCATCGAGGATCATGCTCTGCATCCCTTCCAACAGAGTTGCAAAGAGTTTCATCAAGTCTGGTTCAAAGGCCCTAATGCCGGTATCCGCAGTGGTTGGAGAGACCCACCACGACACTGCATCATCACCGCTGCGAGATACGAAGATCCCAAGCAAGTTCATTGATCCGATCCGCCAAAGAATCTCGATCAAGGATCAGTTCACGCTGTCCCTTACGTGAGAGTATCATTTCGCACGCTGCGTTCACAGTGATGAGGGTCTCATCAATATCAAAATCCAACATCTTAGATATTGCCAATGCTGCCGCTGCAGCATCGTGTAAGCCTAGAGATTGCTCCGCACGAACAAGACCACCCTGAACCTCCTGAAGAGATTCGCCACGTCTATGGAAGGCGACGCCATCAATACCTCGTATCTCAAGCAGCCCACCCCAATTGAATTCTGTGAGAAGTTCCTGTGCGACTAATCGAGGACTTCCTAGCTCTCTTCGTTTTGCCAGAAGTTCAAGACCACGGCGTTCGAAAATAACGATATCAGCGCCACTTGTTGCAGTCAGACGAGTCAACTTGGGATCGACGATCGTAATGATGCCTACTTCCTTCGCCTTTCCCAATGCCACTTGAAGCAGTTCATCATCAGCTACCCCCCGGCCATAATCACTGATGACGAGGATATCGGTAGAATCTAGAAGATGCTTGGTCTTCGTGATGAGAGAATCCCTATCTGCGTCACTCACATCACCTTCATGTGAGCGCTCAAGGCGAAACAGGAGTTGTGATTCCACTTGACCCTCAAGACGTCGCCCATGATGCCGCGTGATTCTGGACGTCGTTCGCCCGATGCATGTCACAATCGCTTCAGTTGACAGACCTGCAGCGTTGAACTGACGGAAGACCTCCTGGCCATCATCATCATCCCCAACTATGGTCACAAGATTCGTATCAAGCCCGAGGCGAGAGAAACTCAAGGCGACATGAGCTGAAGCTCCAAGTAGAGT
>CAZMJD010000213.1:0-3083 GCA_964566385.1 uncultured Candidatus Poseidoniales archaeon
AGAGAAGGCGGACGATTGCTGAGAATGCGCGCAGGATGCGGAGCCATCGCAACATCCCGACACTGATCGCGATACCGCCCAAGATGGTGACATCCTCGAGTGCCATGACTGCCATCGGTACAAGTCCGAGGAATTCCCACCAGTTTCGCGCCCACCACCATCGCTTGTCATTACAGCGCGAGAGGTCTTCGATCAGATCGGCAACAAAGAAGCCAACCATGGCCAAATCGATCAGAGCGAGCGTCCACCAGAGAGTGGGGTTGTCTTTTCGAAGGGAGGTTTCCATATCGATGACAATGAGGACGACTGAGAACAGGGCGAAGACAAGAATGAGCATGTCGTTCGCCCACCAAGGTTGCTCGAATGTGGAATACTTTGATTCAGATTTGATCGAGCGCCGATCCTCGAAGAGATTCTTGAACCACTTAGGTGCATCGACAGCCATTAACTGCCCTCCATTGATTCAGAAACCTGGTCCTTGACAGCGATCCATGTGTCGGCGAACAGCTCAGCTTCTCTCCTCTTCTTTGTGGTTCGAATATGGAGGAAGGCGATTGCCAAGAATACGGCGATGATGAGTGGAATCACGAAATCAATCTGGAATTTATGCATGAAATGGATGATGGTCTCTGCAGTATATGCCCATGTGATTGAGGCAGCGGTACCACCTATCGACGTGGCTGCAATCACTATCTTTGAGCGCATACGGGCGACAAGGCCGAGCATAGCTCCTACCAATACGCCTGAAGCGAGGAATGGGATCCAGACGAAGACGAGAAGTCCGAAGAAACCCCATCGATCGATGAATCTTCGATTCTCGTTAGCGGTGTACTCCAAGGTGGAGAGAACACCAGATACCATTGCTGATTGCAGAACTCTGCCTGCAATGCCGTCTTGACGCGCGATGACTGCTTCGGTGGTGTCATCATCATCGGATTGCTCGATGCGCCCCGCTCCAGTCTGTGCCATGAGATCGGCCTTTCTGTTGACGGCGTGTAGGATCAGGTTCCGCTCATCGAGTTTGCTTCCAAGGTTCGCCTTCACGTGGTTGATGATTTCTTCACGGATGGTCATTGCATCTACTTTCTTGCGCTTCTTTGGTTCAAAGATGACGCGGGCATAGACGTCCTTGAGATCCGAATCGCCGAGAACAATAGTATATTTCTCGATGAGGTCAGTACGCTTGCGTGAGAAATAATCCGCAATGGATGACTGGACGCTGACCTGTATTCTGGTTTCAGAACCAACCTTGGAGAAGAATGAACGGTAGTCTTCAACCAATTGTGGTCGGTCCTGGCCTGTGCTCTCATCTACTTCAGTGGTGCTCTGACCAAAGTCCTCAAAGTCGAAATCAGCACCTCTGGTATCTCCTGTGCGCTCGAGTCTGAGGCGGAATGGTTTGACTAGGCCGAACAGGTTGAATTCTTTGTTGAGGGCCCGGTAAAGAAGGGGGCGGATCTGGTCGGTTGGGATGACCGTGCGCGCAGTCCTGTCATAGGGCACCCGGATGTCATATGAGAGGTCCCGTACATTGACTTGGAATCGTTCCCAATCGATATCTAGGAAGAGTTCCTTTGAGGCTCTCTCCAAACACCTGAGAAGCAGGCGCTCAACTTCTTCATTGCTCAGTAAATCGTCAGCATCCCTGTGATAGAACTTGTAGATCAGTGGGTAGAGAATGAAGAGGGAGATGATGCTTAAGCTCAGTGAGATGAAGGCCATCCACCAAGCAGGAACTCCACCCGCTCCTCCAGTCAACATGGCAGTCTCACGTCCACCGACCAATTCCGCTCCCATCAAGGCCCAACCCCAGCCAACGAGCGATTCAACCGATTTGCACTCACGCGGCCCATCGCTTGTGACTGTGGCCTCTACACTCTCATCAGCGTGCAGAAAGGGGATTAATCCCTGAACAGTGGTTCTTGAAATCTCCACATTGACGGTCTTGCTCAAGATGGAGATGTTATCCTTGGCTACGTCGAGATAGGATGTTGCAAGGGTGTATTCTCCATCCTTCCATTCAGTGAATCCGATGATGAGTTGTGAATTGTTGACAGCGTAATCTGTGTGAATTGTTTCACCACTATCTTCAGCGGTTACAATCGCTGTGAGATTGGTGTTGACATTTTGAACCCCTGTGAGCCAAACGATGACATTACCTCTGTCGTTATCGGGGTAGATTTCAGCAATTTTGCCCTCATCAGGTACATTACATGGGTGTTCACCGGTATCCAAAGGTGTCGCAGATAATTTCTCATCGATGATGAATGATTCCCGAACGGGTTCGATCATCGGCGCTGCGACGAGAAGGACGGCATACAGCATGGCGTACAAACAACCGGCTATGAGGAGCAAGTCTTCGAAGGTCCTCGGAAATCCTTCACGCTTGCCTGAGCCTCGACGTGCTCGAATACTATCAAGACGACTGTCGATTCTATCCTTGTCGATACCACTTGGCCCGACCACTTTAGAAGAATCATCATTGTCGATTGCCGCTGGTGTCTCTTCTATAGCCGCAGTTTCATCCTCATCGAGCTCTACTACTTCATCGCCAGCATGTTCTTCTTGGGCATGTTCTTCTTCACCCTCGTTGTCGTCGTCGTGAGGCGTGTTTTCATTTTCTTGAATCTGGGATGAACCCTCATTCTGATCGACTACTTCGTCGTTGGTGTCGAGTTCCTCTGACTCCCCTTCTGGGAAGTCGTCGCCCTCGCCGTCCTCATGCATCACAGGGTCCCTCCATTCTGGTTCAAGGGCTCGGTCTTATTGGTATGACGGTTTGAATGACGTGACAACCTTCAAAATCCTCCCGCGCCAGACCCACATCTCTTGCTTCGGCGAGGTGTGAGTGGGTCTGATGAGTGATGAGTTGGAACGTGCGGTCACCTCGGTTCTTGATGCAGTTCCCGGAGCCGACCGTGATGCAGTGCTTGAGGAGTTTGAACGCTATCAGACAGAATTTCTCATGGGTCCGAAGGCTGCGGTCCGCTCTGTCATCACTAGGATACAGCGCTCCACCCCCGGTGCTGTGGATGATGCATCAACAACTCGGCCAGATCGGGCACCGCAGCCGGCCAAGCAGG
>CAZMJD010000214.1:0-3076 GCA_964566385.1 uncultured Candidatus Poseidoniales archaeon
GACCGATGCGAGATGACCGAGCCAGTCGTGAGATCCAGAGCGCAGGTCGACGAACAGCAGATGCTCCCCCTCAGCTAGATTGTGGAATGTGATCGGTTCGACCGAACGATGCATCTTCTGATTGCTTGAATCGTGTTCATCATACCCATAGTGGATGTGTGGGCCAATGGTTTGAGCTGTATGATTCTCAACTTCAAAGACGACAACAGGGGAAGAGGTGTTGAGATACTCACCTTCGACGGGACTGATGATCCGAACTCGGGCCAGTCCTACATCGAAGTCCCAATCATCTACGGTGAGCGGGGCATCACTAGCATTCGTCACTCCACTGAGTTCGACAGAGATGTGTTCACCTGAGGGACATAACCGATAGAGTTCACCGGTAAGAGCATCACAATCTCGTTCTGGAAGAGAAATTCTCACTGTATCACCCACCACAGAGAGTGACGTTCCAGCGATCACTCCAGTACGATCACTGACCACCTCAGAAGTAGCGTTGCCGACATCTGGCAATTCACCCACCCACGTCACTTCAAGCCGTGTCATCTCATGCCAAGACACAACTTCACCATCAGCCGGAACCATCGTTACAGAGCGACCCCGGGGGGCAGCAGATCCAACATCATCATCGTCCTGCATGAGGGAGGGCGGGGTGATCCAAGCCAAATCAATGAACAGCAAGATGAGAATCACAGAAAGCAGAGAGAAATGACCTGCTCGGACCGAGCCTGAAGGGGTAGCCACATTGCTGAGATGACGTCAGGATTGATAGTCGCATGGTCTGAATCATGCCCCTGGGTGATCTGGAGAGGGACGCTGCTCATTGAGCCAGGTCAGGCTCACCTCCAACCGCTCATGAGTGGGGTGAACCTCAACCATCGCTACAGGACGATCGATATCACCGGCAAGGTCCTCTGCAACTACGAAGGGGATCTCTATTCGTTGCCGTTCAACATCGACATGGATTGAGGCAGAAGAAAGGCCCGTTGCAGACAGGAAGGATTCTGCATCATCATCAAGGTCCTCACTTAGATCAGATAGAATGACTCCGAACACAAGGGTGTCGTCCTCGGTCAGCGCTTCATGTGGGCGAAGCGTGTGTTCCGCACGTCGCCGGAAACGAGCACGCAATTGTCCAGCGTCCTTGTATGAGGCAGTGCACACCTTGAGATGGAAACCATACGGTTCGCGCCGCTCACCGTCAAAAGGATCTGTTCGACCAGCATCAGCTGCGATGATCCGTGACTTCAGGTCGTTGGCAAGATCCAGACTTCCCTCAGCACCCGCAGGTGAGGATACTCCGAGATTGAATCCTCTGACTGACATCTGTTCATCATTGCCAACGGTCAATTCTAACTCGTTCAGATTCAGAAAATCGATGTCTGTATCGCGCAGGTCCTCAATCAGGTCGAACATCTCCTGACGTTGGTCAGGCATGGATGGGAGCTCGATGCCAACAGCCATTCCCGAAGCGCTCGCAGCAGCCAACACTGAACGATAGCGAGCGAGGTCAAGATCAAGAAGGTGGAAGCGAAGTTCATCTAGACCTGCATCTGCCAAATCATCAATGATAGAGGATTCGACGGGAATCGAAGTGTACAGATGGATGTGATGTCCAGCACCAAATGCATCCTTGAGGGCACGGATAGCGGCAAGGCTCGCTTCCTTGTCCATCATCGGGTCACCCCCTGTGATTCCAGTTCCACTAGCATCCATCGCTCTGGCTTCTTCGATGACTTCATCCATCGACGTACAGGCTCGTTCGTTAGCGAACATGGTCGGTGATTCACGCCGCGTTTCTGAGAGAGGACAGTAATCACACTTCCAATGGCAACGACCGGTAACGAAGAGCACGAGTTTACGCCCCTCCTGACACTGTAAACAACCATCTGGTTCTCCCTCTTCGGGAGGCTCAATTCGGGCCATTGGCAACGATATGCTCACAATGTCACCTCTTTGGAGGAGAGGCAGGCTTCGAGTAGAGCAACATGATAGGTCAAAACACCCGTTAGTTCGGGATGGAAGGTCAGTCCGAATCGATTGCCATGCTGGCGCACACCTACAACCTCATCCCCGAGCCATGCGATACCTTCGACCTCAGGACCCATGCTGCGGATACGAGGTGCCCTGATGAAGGCGACTTCATCTTCACGGGGAGCAGACTCCAATGTAGTGATGCCAACACTACGTCGCTCATCTCTAAGGAGAGGTGAACTCCGCGTTGAATCAGATTTCTGTGCTGAAGGTCTTGAATCGAGGTCGCTTTGAAGCACAGCTGTGAAGGAATCTCGCTGACGTCCCCAACCATTGCGCTCAATATCAACATCGAGCAGAGGGGAACCTCCATCGCCCGGTGATGCTGCAAGGATCAGGCCAGCACATGTTCCAAGGAATCCAACATCGGAATCCCTGCGTAACATCGACCAGCAGGCAGCAAAAAGATTCCCTGCTACAAGACGCATCGTAGTCGACTCACCACCTGGGGCAATGATCGCAGCACAGCCATCTAAATCAGTGGCATCGAAGATCATGCGCACCTCTACATCGATGCCACACTCCTTCGAAGCGATAGTGACCAGAGAGCTATGGTCCGAGCGTGCGCCTTGACTGGCTATGATGCCGATATGAAGCAAGTGGGCCACATCTTCTGGAAACAGAGGATGGTTTTCAGACCAACGTCTGCGAAATGTGCGGGTCAAAGAGGCGGAAAAGAGTCAAAAGTCGGAACAGAGTACCTGCACTATGAGTGGACCAATCTACAGCGAAGATGGAAAGTGGATGTGGAATGGAGCCGAATGGATTCCTGCGACGACACCCGAGCAAGTCGTCCCTGCCTCAGCTATCGAACCAGCAATGGTTGAACAAGCAGCAGAACAAGCAGGTGTGGCGCCAGAGCAAGTCGCTCAGGTTGCTCCACATTTCGATCTCAATCAGGATACAATCATCGATGCTTCTGAAATGGAACAGGCAGCTGCTTCAATCGCAAATCCTGTCACTCTCGCTGCTCCCGATGGCAGTCAGGCACCTCCTGCTGCCGCAGACCCATTAGCGGGAATGCCACCACAGATGGGGGCTG
>CAZMJD010000215.1:0-3062 GCA_964566385.1 uncultured Candidatus Poseidoniales archaeon
AGCATAATCCTAGAGTCTCGGTGACAAGGGCGGTTCGCTTGGTGGATGAGCGCCCGACTCCTGTTGTAGAAGTGACTACCCAGGGCAATACCTCTTCGCATCAAGTTCATCTGGATGCTTCGGATTCGTTTGACCCTGAGGGGACTTCCCTACGTGCACGATGGACTGTGATTACGGATTCAGGTTCAATCGAATTGACAGATGGTGGTGCTGCTGCACTGATGTGGGATGGATATTTGCCAAAGGGTGAACACACTCTTCGCCTTGAGTTGACAGACTCTTCGTCTGGTTGGGCTACTGAAAGAACGACGATCTACGAGGTTTCAATCGTGCGCGATGACACTCCTTCTGTGGCTCACATCACTAGCCCAATGAATGGAAGCACAGTTGATTCTTCGATGCTTCTCAGATTCAATGCGAGTGGTTCTGGGGATTGGGATGTTGATTGCGATGACGTTCCTGATGGAATTTGGTGCGACCCAGATCCACTTAGTCAGACACAGGTGATCGACGTTCGCTGGATTTCAAACATCAGTGGAGAGATAGCTTCCAATTGGTCTGCCATCGAGCGCCTTCCGGCGGGTCTGCACAATGTGACATTGATGATCACTGAATCGGGTGTGATCACCAACACGTCGATTATGATCGATGTTGTCGCCTCTGCTCCTGAAATCATCATTGACAATCCATTGAACGGTTCTTCGTATGCTTTGGGTGAAGCGATCATCTTCGATTTATCAGGTTCTCTCGATCACGATGGTCATGCGTTCAATATCACTGTGTTCAATGCTGACAACGGGACAATCCTTCGGAATTCCACGCCAGTTCTGGATGCCTTCAATCTCGAACTCACAATCGGAATGCATAATATTACGATTCTCGCCGAGGACGAATTCGGCATGTCATCGCAGACCAAGATCACACTCTATGTAACTCCCTCGCTACCGTTCGCAGACTTCCAATCTGCTGATCGTCGCCTCTGCGCTGCTTTAGATGACCGCGATCGCTGTTCGCAGATCAAATTCACTGCAGGTGACGTGATTATTCTGAACAGCGTTTCCACAGATCCAGACGGCGACCTAGTTTCACAGAGTTGGATTCTGGTTGATGGTGAGGGTAATGAAACCGAGTTAGGTAATGACACTTCTCTCGCTGTCGGACTGGACCCAGGCATTCATTCACTTGTGCTTGAGGTGACCGATGAATCTGAACTGATTGATCGATTGGAGTTTGAACTCATTATCAGGCCCACGAAGGCCAGAATCTATGGTATTGAGTTCACCGATCGATTGCATCGTAGTCAAAGTATGAACATCACAATCAATGTCAGGGTATGGGATCCAGATTACAGTACGTCTGAGGTCAATGTCACAGTGTCGGGGTGTGATGTGGACACAACACTGTTCCTCAACACGACTGAGCGTGATGTTCTTGTTCCAAGTGTCACGAACTGGACGGGTTTCATCCAAGTGGACCCCGTCAGCGAGTGTCAAGCAGCACGATTGGAAGTGACCATCTACGACCCTATTGCCAGTCTTGATGAAATAACTGGTGCGATGACTTCAACCGAAGACGGTGAATTCAGGGATTTCCGAATTGTCGGAGTTGAGAGCGTATCGAGCAGCTGGTCATCATTGCTTCGGGAAAGTTTCGCTTCCCCAATCGTCTATGTTCTTGGGGCTACCCTTCTGCTAGTTGCAGGCTTGGCTGCCGGTGGCGCCTTTATCCAACGCCGTCGTCGCACCTCTCTTGTCAGTGCTGCTGTCTCGGGCTGGAGCTTGGATGTAGATCAATCCTCGGAATTTGACGAGCGGAGTGACACTGTTGGAGACGACATCACACAGCATTCTGGCCTCGATATGATGCCTGACTCAGATGATGCATCCGAAACTCAACCTTCACCTCTCATTGGTGAGCTTCCATCAGCGGATGAACTCGAAGACCTACTGGGCTAGCTTACTCAGGACCCCAAGGCGTCTTAGCGCGCCTCAGGCCTATTCTCATCGCATACAGGAATCTCAAATTTCTCCATCCATCGCTCCAAGTGTTGATCTCTGCTTCTCCGAGTCGAGGTCGATAGGGTACAGATACCTCGATGGCCTTGTTCTTTGGAAGGTGTCGCCGCGCTAGAATTTTGATTTCCTCTGACAGGGGCATCCCATCACTAGTCGGGCGCATCTTCTCGTTATCGAATACCGACTTATGGAATACCCACATGCCGGTCTGCGAATCTTTGAATCCATACCAAAACAACATTCGTGCAGTCAATGAGAGGATTCTATTGCCAAGGCCATGCAATCCTGACATTGATCCCTTCTCAGCTAGACTGAGGCGATCGCAACTGATGAATTGAAGATCCTCGTCGATGAGCTTCTGCACCAGTTCAGGTATCATCTCTGCAGGATATGTGCCATCTGCATCGAGTGTGACGATGATGTCTCCAGAGGCAGCTACGAATCCCGTTCGATAAGCACGTCCGTATCCTTTGCGAGGTTCGCTGATCACTTTGGCTCCTTCTGCCTCTGCGACCTCTACGGTCCGATCCTTCGAGTTACCATCAACGACTAGGATCTCTAATGTCCGGCACCAGTCTTTCGGGATGCCTCGAATGGTCTCGCCGACGCCGACCTCTTCATTCAGGGTCGGCAGAACAACAGTCACGTCGACATCAAGGGTGACCATCTTGGTGCGGGCTTGACGCGTGCATATGAATCCTGACGTCGTTCTGAAACCTTCCAAGCACTGAAAGACTCCAAATCAACATCGTTCCTCTCCAAGTTGTGCACGTTGCGATGCTGGCTGGTGAGTACCCACCGCGGTGGGGGGGTCTTGGTACCGCAACCCACCATCTAGCAAGTGCGATGGTGGCAGATGGCCACCAGGTCAGTGTCATCACGCGCCACACGTCTTGGCTTGGATTGGGTGCATATCCTGGAACTGAACTCCAAGGTGTTGAGGTACACCCCGTTGCCTGGGCACCTGTGCCCATGGCATTTACTAGATCGTATGGGAGAGCAGCTCTGCGGCAACTCAGAAGTCTTCATCCGCAGAATACAAACGAT
>CAZMJD010000216.1:0-3059 GCA_964566385.1 uncultured Candidatus Poseidoniales archaeon
ATCGTCATCTTGATCATCGGCGCTCCAGCGAGGCCAGCCTATGACTCCGAGGGAACAGTCATCGTCACCGTCCAAGGCTCCATCATCATCATCGTCCTGATCCTCATCCGCATCGGCGCAACCGTCCGCGTCGTGGTCTGTCGAGACCGATGCGGTCCAGTTCGTTGTTCCCGAAGGACAGTGATCGGCTACATCTGCTACCCCATCCTCATCATCGTCCCAATCCTCGTCAGCATCTGAACATCCATCCCCGTCGTGGTCATTCGCCGCACTCGCTGTCCAATTGATCCGCCCGCGTGGGCAGGCGTCGACGTCGTCATCTAGGCCATCCCCGTCATCGTCTAGGTCTTCACTCACATCCTTGCATCCGTCTCCATCATGGTCGGTTCCGGGCCCCGACCCCCACCAACGCTCGGACAGATTCGCCGATGGCGTGCACGAGTCGTTGGAGTCCTGGATTCCATCATCATCATCATCGAAATCTTCTGTGGAATCAAGGCAACCATCTATATCCCAGTCTGTAGCCGGCGTAGAGTTCCATCCTAAGGCCCCCAATGGGCAGGCATCCTGTCCATCGAGGATGGTGTCATCGTCATCATCGACATCGCAGGCATCACCATCGGTATCGTTGTCGTGATTCACTTGGTCGGTGTTGGAGGTGGTCACACAGTTGTCTGTCCTGTCAGGTATCATGTCGCTGTCGATGTCTGGGTCTCGTTTCCACAGGTAGATGTCATTTGACCCGTTTGAGATTTTCTGCAAGCTCTCGAAGGATTGGGTTCCAGTGAATCCTCCGGTGTAGAATGTGGTCGAGTTCGCATCCGTGGTCATCGAGTTCACGCTCACACCGAGGTTGGTCACCCAGTCCTCTGAACCATTGCTATGCAGACGGGCTGCATAGGTGGAACCGGTGAGGTGAATCGAGCCATCGACAGCAGTGGTCATCTCGACCGGAGCGAAACTTTTCGATAGCCTCGTGGCCCACTGCCAGGTTCCGTTCTGTGCCACTGCGGCGACAAAGGCGCCATTCCCCGGGAGGATGATGTACGGCCCATAGGAGGCATGGTTGTTATCGTATCCTGATATGAGCACGGTGCCGTTGGCATCGATCTTCACCGCCTGACCTCTGTCATCAGACAGGCCACCGGCGTGAATCACCCATTGCCAGTCACCCGAGCCCGAGATCTTGGCGACGAAGGTGTCTTCGCCCCCACTGGACAGGTTGGTGGTTCCGCTGTCAAGGTACAATTCATCTCGGAACTTGCCCGTGACGTAGGCATCTCCGGATGAATCGACATCGACCCCATAGGCGTAAGTATCTCGGCAATTGCTCCAACTGGACCCCGATCTCGATGCGATTGTCTTCCCGAAATCTCTCCCGAGATCCGACATCAGGCGGAACACGAAGCCCTGATGGTACCAACTGTTGCAGGATGACGACAGGTAGTCTGAATGCTGCACCTCAAGTGGCCGACCGCTGTAGAACCTGCCGTGGCCGATGGCATACACGATATCACCCTGACCAACGGCGAGGTCGACCATCTCGTCACTGTAATCCTCACCGAATCCGACCGCGGTCAGCCAGGTGCCCTGAGAGTTCAGACGAGCAACGAAACCGTCCTGTGTATTCGCATAGGAATTCACAGTGAACGAGCCGAATTTCACGCTGTGACCGAACCGCCCGGCGATGACGACCGAGCCGTCTGATTGCAGTTCCATGTCATTCAGTGCTACATATGCATTCGTGCTCTGAGTCTCTGAGAGAGAGATCCACTGCAGCGACAACGTGCTGTTGTACTTGGCCACAAAGATGTCACTGTTCGCGCTATAGACTGTGGACCCAAAGATCACTGTACAGGTACCAGCTCCGTGGCAGAGTCGGCCGGCGAGGTAGATATTGCCTGAGGTATCGACTCTGACGACTTCAGCTTCGTCCGAACCGATACCACCACGCGCTAGGACCCAGCTCGGCGAGGTCGCACGACCGAGCGCTGCTTGGACCCTGTCCTCAAGGAATACGGCCTCATCCCCGACGTGCTCGATGGTACGATGAAGGGATGTGGGACCCGGCAGTGAGCCGAAGATGAGGATAAGACACAGAACCACGGCCACATGGCTCGCAGTCGTCCCACGGGCGAGCATGGCTTCACATCGCCTGTGCCCTCAAGAAGATTCACCAAGTCCGCTTGAACCGTCCTGCATCAGGTGAGCAGCAGGAAAAGGGCTGCGACCCAGCCAATGTTGAGCCATATGTGTCCTGCCATCAAAGGTCGGACTGAGCCCCAATGAAGTGCGATTGCATCTCCAAGAACTCCGAGTGTGATGGCGAGTAGAAGAGCTCCGATCCAAGTCATTGAGGTGGCGAGCAGCTCCAGTTCATACAGGTGGAGTACTATCCACAGGATGTTCTGCACGACGATGGCTCCAGTGGTGCCTATGCGTGGTGCTAGATTGAGAAGGACGAAACCCCTTGTCCACACATCAGTGACAGCTGCCATCACACAGATGCAGGGTAGTGTGACCATCCAATCCAGAGCACCCGCTTCGCTGGTCCAGAAAACAAACCCAGGTGTCTTTGGTGGGAACATGATGAACGCCGCCAAAGCAATGGTGTACAACCCTATTCCCGCAGTCCAAGCTCTCACACGCGATGTGATTACGGGTCCAACACCTAGTGTGAATTGGTCCTCTTTGTTCGATTGACGCCCAAGGAGCAACCAAGGGAGGAGCACGTAGATTGTGAGCATGCGGGTCATGCGCAGGAAGGCAGAGGCAGGTCGTCCAAGGTGGGGCGAGATCACAAGGGTCTCGAAGACGTAGGCGCATCCAGCTAGACCGACAGACAACAGAATGACGTTACTCATCTGTGGTTGTCGCCGCCATGCGTCGATGGCACTTGCTACGGCGACGCCGAAGGCAGCTAGGCCAATGATGATCAGCGTCGTCTCGGCGACCATGCTGAACCTCAGCATTCGTCATAGGCTTCAATGATATACTTGGTCCAAGGTGAAGAATAGGCGAGTTCACTGACAGCGTCCTCACCACCTTTGGCGTAATCC
>CAZMJD010000217.1:0-3055 GCA_964566385.1 uncultured Candidatus Poseidoniales archaeon
CTGGTGCCGGGCACGCTACTTCATCGACAAGGCTGCTGTTCGTCATGTTGTACAACTGTAGACTTTCACCATCCCACAATGATCCCATTGTTTTGCTCAACATGTGAACCTCCCCGCGTCCGATGTAGACAGAAGCCTCCCCCCACGCGGAGCTGTTTCGCTCCCCCGATCCCACCGAGGGCCCGGCGGAGATGATTGGGGCCCACGCCATGGTGGTAAGTGAGATGAGCATCAGGAGAGCAAGGCCGGAGGTACTTCTGTTCGTCTTCACGCCTGCTAATCTTGCCCACTCGCTCATGGACCCTTCGCTCTCCTACCACTGTAGAGCCCTATACGCTCAACATCTTATTTCAGCACCTTGAATGCCATAAGGTGACACTCGACCTCATGACATTGGTCGGGACGAATGGCTTTGAATCTCTCATCTTCAGCACCATGCCAGATCTCGTAGAGGAGTTTGACTCCTTCGTGTTGTAGATTATCACCCACCCAATATTTACTGTAGATAATGAATTCACAATTTTCCATGCTCGCAATTGTGCCCTCGTTGCTGCAGTGCACAGTTTCATGGTCAGGAATATGGAGAAGAAGATCATCATCGAATAAGTCACTCATTGAGAATTGTGATGGGCTGAATACATCAACTCATTCGTCCTCAGTGGGTCGTGAATCTGGAATCCCATCTCCACCTTCACCCGCGGGATGAGGATCATGATGCAGCGGCCCGTTCTCTTCTCTTTGCACATGTGGTTGGTCTTGTCTTCTCGTTCTTCACGACGATTCTGGTTGTACGAATCCTCTCTCTCGAAGAGTATGCAACTCTTGTACTCGTGATGGCGGTGATGTATGTCACAACCTTGACGAGTCAATGGGGGTACACCACAGTCATTGCAAGACATACACCTGCTGTACCACATCTTGCTCGATTGATATGTAGGAACAGCCTTGGATTCCAGATTCCGTTAGGGTTCGTTCTGATTCTGCTCGGCCTAGTCATCTGGCAGATGTTTGGGATTCGCCCGGTCAATCATCTGACAGTAGCACTCCTCGGGTGTTCGTTCGCGTTTGTCGGTCTACGCCGTTCAATCGATGTGAGCCTTCGTTCAATCGGCTACGCACGAATCGAATCCTTCCTCATCTTGTTGGAGAGATGTGGCACATTCGTTGGCCTGTTATCTCTGTATCTGATGACCTCCCTTTCGGGAGTCGATCTCATTGCCTATGGAATGGTCATAGGTCCTAGCATTTCGCTTCTGTTCGGATTTCTGTTCTACTTCGGCCTGCCGATGGATTCTGAAGCACCATCGTTGGAGACCAGACCATTCGCTCTCTTTAAACAAGGATTTCCATATGTCATCGTTGTCGCGCTTGCACCACTGATTGGTGATATGGACAAATTCGTTCTGACTTGGGTGGGGTCTCTCTCCGAGTTGCCCATGTATGATGTGGCATGGCGCCTACAGATGGCAGGTGCTGCACTTGTGATTGCAGTGCATTCGTCGTTGCTGACAAGCATCAGAAAGTATCGTGATGATTCTTCAGTTCTTCATTCAGATCTCCTCCGTTCGAGTCAGAAGAACGCACGTCTCGACTTGCTTGGAATTTCGGTGGGCCCACTTGCTGCAGTGCTGTTAGTTCCCCTGGTGTTCGGAGAAGCATATACAGGAGCCGTTGAGGTTGTCATTCTCCTCATCGGTGCGTGGTCGGTCAGTCTCCTGACCTCCTCCATGTTGGTCGGCGTCCGTGCTGGATGCCGAGGTCGTGACCTTCAATTCGCTCTCTTATGTGGAATCCTCATCGATGCAATCCTCACAGTGGTCCTTGCAGGACAATTCGGTGCTTCAGCCGCTGGATTCGGGACCATTGCCTTGTTCTGGACGACGTCGTTACTCTGCATCCGTCCTTTGAAGTCACATGGATTGGGAGTGCTCATACTCCAGAAGGAATGGCTCTGGGCAATTTTGTCGACTTTGTTCATGATCGGGATGTGGTACATCTTACGATACGATATATCACCCCTTGGCGGGTTTTTGACAACATTATTTCTATCACTCATCTCAGCCCTCCTCATTGGTGTGGTCATGAAGCAGTCTTGGCAGAAGTCCTCTGGAGGTATTCAAAGTGATGAATGAAAAATCATTGTCAAAGAAATCTGGATGGCTGACAATACTGCAGATTGTGGGAACCAGTACTTTCCTTCTTCTCCTTTTTTTCAATACAGATGTGTCGAAAGCATTCGCTCATCTTCGTGGCATAGCTGTGTGGTCGTTGTTTATTTCACTTCTGCTGGCCGCGACCAGGCCATTGATCATTGGTCTCCGCTATCATCGCGGAGCAGGTCGTTTCGAGTCAGCTCCGGTATCGATATGCATTCGCGCCAGTTACGTCGGCACCATGTATTCAATGGTTCTACCATCGTCGATTGGCGGTGATGTCATTAGGATGGAGTGGATTCAGAGAGCTTCTGTGACAAGTCGCACTGACGTATTTGTGAACATCATTCATGAACGTGCATGGGGTATGGGAGTGCTTGGAGAAGTACTTCTCATATCATTGCTGTTTATTACTCCTCCCCCAAATTATGGCTATCTCTTCATGTTCGTCGGCCTTATCGTCTTCGTACTTGCATACGCGATACAACTCGGAGTCGATCGTCGTGAAACGAATAGGTCACCACTCGATTCAGCAGGTCCATTCATTGTTGGGTCATTCGCACTACAAGTCTGTTCCATCCTCGTCTCAGTCGTTCTGGCTTTTGGTATGGGCTTCTCAATGAATGAGATTCTTGTACTATGGACCGCCCTTCCTATTATCTGGCTGGTCTCGACCCTCCCGATATCTATAGGAGGCCTTGGTGTGAGGGAAGCAGGGCTTGGGGTGATTCTGCCCTTGTATGGCTGGTCCGTGGAATCATCGATCGCATTAGGTATTGCCACATCGTTTGCTCTTCTCCTCACGTCTCTTCTTGGCCTTCCAGCACAATGGGGAATCCATTCCACCCCTCTCGAATCTGAATGAACTTGAACGATGATGATGTGAACGTATGTCTTATCTC
>CAZMJD010000218.1:0-3021 GCA_964566385.1 uncultured Candidatus Poseidoniales archaeon
AAAAGCACTGCTGCAGCGATATTCCTTTTCTGACTTGTTCTGACATCATCAGTAGTCGTCCCAGTGGTATCGACAATAAATGGCATCACAATCAAGAAGGCGATCAGTAGGAGAGTGATTGGAATGAACAATGTAGATAATCGTGCATCTAGTAAGGTACTAGCAACGGTTCTTGAACGCTTAAAATCAGATTTTTCAAGAGAGGAATGTGAACCAGACATCGGGCTTTTCTTTTTGGATAATCCAGAGAGTATGTCTGCGGTTGGGTCCTCTTCACCCCCCTCATCGAAATCGTCCTTTCCCTTGATATGGAGCGATTGCGTTTCTTCAACACCTTCATCGTTCAGAGACGTAATTCCAGAACCGGGAAGTGGCTTTACATCTCCGAGTTCGAGTGCATAGCCATCGGATGCCCATGCTTTCTTCTCGACAGCAAAATCTCGAAAGGAAGGCTTCTTCTCACTCTCTTCCATCATTCTCTGGGTCACCATCAATTAGTATATCTCTTCTCTAGTTCACAATATCTTATTCTGATTCACTTGATGTCTGAACAGAATCTGAACCACCTCTAAACTGACTCCAAGCAGCAAAAGGAAGACTCCAAAACGCCCCTCCTGCGGCACCCATTGGAATCAGAATAATCCATTCAAAACCCATGGAAGGTCCACCAAAAGCAGGGCCTAGAATGGGAATGATGAACGTCAGAAATGAAACTGGAATCAGATGGGATAAACTCAGGTCTATGTTGAATTCCTCCTCCCATATTTTTCTGGTCAGAAAAGGAGGGATTAGAATCACGGCCAGAAATGAAAGCATTGCAACTGCAAACCCAAATTCAGTCACTCCACTGATCACGTTGACAATCATCAAGATAGCAATCATTGCACCTGCTGTGGCTCCCGAACCCAAGACATGCTTCCAGTTCATTCAATCACTCCTGTGATGAAAAAATGTGCCTCAGTAAACAACATTGTCATTTCATCTCCCTCGCCAAAATTCATGAATGTCTCCCTGTAACTCATACATTATTGCTGCGGATTTGAATCATACACCTAATTCATCTACATTTAGATTAAGATTCAAAAAGATCAATGTGTAGAGAGGAATAGCCAGCATAAGTCAAGTAATCCTCCTTCGAAACTATGTGGGATTCCGTGACCTGCTCCAGCAACCTTGTAGTTGATGACATCTGAATTATTCGTGCAATTTGTGTACATTGTTTTTACACTCCCATCACTGATATTCGTCACTTCAGGTGTCAAATCACACCCATTATGTTCAGCCCATATTCTGGCACTTTCATCACCTGGAAGAAAGACATGACCTGCGACTCCTTCACCTCCTTCGTAGGGGATCAGGCCGTCATTCTCTCCAAGAATCTGCATCACTGCAGGATGCCCCGATGATGAATCTGGTAGGTTCGCTGTGGTCAGACTCGTGACGATGGCAACGAATGCTCGAAAATCATTTGATTCGATTCCAAGTTTGTGTGCCATTCCAGCTCCATTGGAAAATCCAATCACATATCTTCGGTTGTGATCCATACTGGTATAGTTCTCAACAAGCGCTTGCGCCACGCCTTCAAGAAATTCAGTATCGTTTGCATTCGATGCTTCTCGACCGAGATTCCATGACGATTTATGCCCTTCTGGATAGATTCCGATGAACTGGCTATCCGCAATGAATTCCCTCATCGAATTTACGAATCCATCGGGCTCTCCACCGTTACCATGCAGGGCGAATAGGAGGGGGTAACATCTGCTTGAGTCTAGATCTTCTGGAACGTGCACAATGACTCGTCTCGTCACACTTTCTCCATCAATCACTTGACTGAGTGTGAATTCAGAAACGCCAGAAGGGGGTGGTGCCAAACCATCTCCCGTTCTACATCCTGTGGATTGTGCCACTCCTGTTTCGTTGCCAGAATCAGTTGTATTTTCAGGCCACATCACGGTGAATGTATGATGGGCCACGGAGTCGGGGCAATCATGTGAGGGGAAGTCTGAAGTTTCACAATTCAGAACCATTGCCGCAAAGGTAAGTGTTATTTCTGTACCATTTGGAATGGATTCATTCAAGCTGAGTTGCCATGAATGATTATACGAAGTGTTTGGGAAGATAAGATAGTACCATTCGGTCAAACCAGATAAACCACTGACGTAAGGGTTGTCTACAGTTGCATTCACTCCAGGATAATGAATTTCCTTATCGCAGATGTTGACTAGGGAGAGAGTGACGTAGAGCGTCGAATTGACGGTTAAATTCTCCACGCTTAGACAATGGGCATCTGTTTGATTGGTTTGATTGGTTTGATTGGTTTCTAGAGTTTCGTTATTCTGAGTCGTATCCTCAATCACTGGATCATCATCATCTTGCCACGTTTCATTTGCTGGAATCACCACATCGCTCTCATTCGTCTCTTGTTCTTTCATAGAATCATCATTACCATCGTCTATAAGTTGATCATTGATGGTATTTTTTTCCTCGTTGGAATTCTGTGCATCGTCAGCAAGACATCCTGAGAAGAAGAGTAATGTTACCAGAATGCATGTACAGCGTGATGGCACAAATCCCCCACCTTCAGTTTGCATAAGTCACTTCCTGAAATTGTCTCAACAATCTGAAACGTGTGACATCCATGCTTGTTCATTGCTCAAATCTGTTGATATTCTGCATCAAAAAGCCTCAAGTGAAAAATACAGGTTGTTAACCGGCTTCAATATGAAGTACACGCGAAACAGGGTCTTAGCGAAATCACTTGTTTGGAGGATTATTGCCACCCTTACAGGGGCGTGTGTCACATTATTGTTGACAGGTGAAATTGAAACTGCCGGGATGTTCATCCTCATTGAATTCCCACTGAAGATGGTCATCTACTATGCACATGAAAGGGGTTGGGAGTCGATATCTTGGGGGAAAGAGGAAATTACGACCTCGATCTGATTCACCCTCCACGTCGAAATCATTCTTTCCCTTGATATGGAGCGATTGCGTTTCTTCAACACCTTCATCGTTCAGAGA
>CAZMJD010000219.1:0-3009 GCA_964566385.1 uncultured Candidatus Poseidoniales archaeon
CTCTGAAGCGCAAGGCAGAAGATCTAGCTTGGCTGGATGTTCGTGACAAGGATCCCAGCGACGATGTTCCTGGATAGCTGCAGCGATGTCACATTGGTTTGAAACCATTGCCTGATCTACAGATATGGCGTCATGCAAGCCCATTGAAGCTCTTCGAATATGCAGCCGCAGGACTACACGACGTCGCTACTGACATCACGTGCCATCAGGTGATCGGTGATCGTTCGTGGATGACACGTTATGATCCAGAACGTGGGGTTCACGGTCTTGTTGAATCACTCACCGATGTGATAGGGAGTGATGACCTCTCAGGTAGTTCGAACCAGGCTAGCGCGGATGCAGCTGCAGAATTCACTTGGGATCATGCAGTCGAGGACCTTGACCGGATGTTACATGCGATAGTGGCAGGGCAAGGGTGATGGAGATGAGTACTTCTCGCCCTCTTCGCATCCTGATGCTCGGCCCCTCTCTTTCGGTCAAGGGTGGGGTCAGTGCAGTCGAGAGGAGCATACATCGTGGTCTGACCGACCGTGACCATCGAGTGATGATGCTTCCGACAACATTCGATCATCCTAGGCTGTTGAAATTGGTTTATGGCCTTGTTCTCTGGTGTGTATTCCCTTTCATTCTCCTGTTCACAAGGCCGAGGATAGTGTACATTCATTTCGCATCATCCTACAGTACTTGGAGGAAACAACCCTTCGTGACGTGGTCATGGTTCTTCCGAAGAAAGGTCATCTTGCATGCTCATGGGGGGGGTTACGAAGCATTCTGGAATGGGCTCAGACCGAGGAAGAGGCGTCGAATTCTACGGATGTTCTCTCGTAGTGAGCGTCTGTTCGTCCTGAGTGAGGTTTGGAAGAGGTTCTACGCTGAGACGGTGATGGTCGACGAAGATAAGATCAGGATCTTGCCGAATCCTGTCTCTGTTCGAGTCGAGCATCCACGACAGCATGAAGATCATGAGATTTTGAAACTCTATTATTGCGGACGAGTGACGCCTGAGAAAGGTCTGTCTGAGGTTGTTGATGCATTATCTCTTCTCGATGAATCCACAAGATCACGTCTGGAGTTCCATGTCTTCGGCGACGGGGAGATTGAATCGATTCGAAGGAGAGCAGAACGATTGGGTGGCGATTCGTTGCTCAAGTTCCATGGCTGGGTGGATCAGAAGGACTTGGAGGTGCTGAGAAAAGAGATGGACGTCTTCGTGCTCGCCTCTCACATCGAGAGCATGCCGATGTCGCTCCTAGAGGCCATGGCTCATGGTCATGCTATCATCACAACCGGTGTGGGTTCGATTCCTGAGGTCATCGAGGATGATGTGAATGGAATCATTGTTGAGATTAAGGATTCATCCTCTCTCTCGGATGCCTTCCACCGTATGCTCGCTGACTTGGAATCACGTCAGCGGCTGGGAGTTTGTGCCGCCACCCATTCACGTAGGTACGATATTGACGCCTATGCAGATGAGATCGTGAATCTGATTCGTGGCTGACATGGTGGCATCACATTACTGCGTCATGTTCTCAGGTAGGGTTCAAGGAATTCAATAAGCTCATTTGCACTTGCCTCGATTGTCATATTCTCTCTAGCATATCGGCATGCTTTCTCCCCCAATTCAACAAGATCGTTTTTCTTGATGAGTTCCATCAATCCTTGCATGAGTGCCTCATGACCAGATGTTCTGTCAACGAGGTGGAACCAATCATGGGTTCCAAATTCTCTATGACTTGGAAGATCGCGAGCGATGACGACCATGCCAGATGCAGCATATTCGAGCATTTTGATGGGTGAACAGATTCTCCAACCAGATCGATCTGGATGCGGAATGACGCCGATTGAGATCCTTCCCAGTTCTTTCCTGAGTTCCTCATCTGAGATCCATCCTTCAAAATCCAACCAAGTGTGTTTAGATGATTGTCTATTGAGCCATTTCTCCATCGGACCATGGCCAAAGAACTTGACTCGAAGGGGGATTCCATTCATGTTGATCTGGCGTACCGCCTCAACAAGATCATGAATCCCTCTCTCTTTTCGTAGTGTACCTGTATAGGTCACAATCGGCTTCGATGATTTCTCGCTTGGGGTGAATCGAGTGATGTCAACTGCATTCCGGTATACAAGAAATTTGAGATCCTCCATGTGGTACCTCTCTTTGATGAATTCCACATGTGCTGTAGATTGGACGAGACATGCAGCAGCATTTGGTGCTACCTTCTTCCATCCTCTGTCAGTGAGGATCCATTGTAAACGTCCTGCAAGGTGATCGTATACTGGTGGACTTCGCTCATCGATGATGAATGGGAATTCAATGTTCTCTTTCATCACATCCACGAGTGTCGTTGCAGCCATGATATCGACAACTCCGACATCGAATGTTGATGCTGGCAACAAGTTCTGAAGCACCTTTCTTATTCCACGCAGTCTGGTCATGGTCTCCAGCAGTGGAAATTTCTTCCAATCAGCCCAGTGAATCTCTACCTCTTCTTCAAGATGGATGTGCTCATCAACTCTGGGTGCAACGATGGTCACATCGAAACCGATCCTCTTCAGCAATTGGATCATCGGAACGTCAATTCGTTTGTGAACTCCTTTGTCCATCAAGTGAGTTGTGATGTATAGCAATCGACTCATTTGATTCACCAGACTGTACCGTGTTCATTGTCTGGGTACCAAGGGCAATGATTCATGTTATCCTCACTCTTATTTGACCACTACGATGGTGATGGGACGAGATAATGCAATATGACTGTGTTCACCAGACTTGAAATGAATGCGAGAACCGAGCCTCCTCTACCGGTCATCGTTCGTGTTGAGTATCTTCAGCCTCATCACTCTGGCAGTGAGTTATCTCATGGTCCCAACTCCACCTGCTGGAATTCTTGGAGATTCGACGACTGCTTGGAGGAGGATGGGGGTCCTCCCAGCGATTCTTATAGCCGTGGGTGTTGGAGGTGCGGCTGTATTCGCCATGGATTCACACTCGAAGCGAGAACATGTTCTGCA
>CAZMJD010000220.1:0-3008 GCA_964566385.1 uncultured Candidatus Poseidoniales archaeon
CGCCGCTTGGTCAGATATCGCAGAGAGGAGAGGTGTACCTGAATGAACAATAGCAATCATCTGAATGACATGGAAGCACATACTAGTTTCAGCCATCTTCGAACACGGATGACACAAGAGACCCCACCGCCTGAAGCAGTATTTGAGAGACTCACCACATTGAGACAACGTGCTGCACTCAGCAGAACTGCCGCAGTCCTGCGAGAGATTGTCGAAAACATCGGAAAGAAGTAATCAGGTGACGCGCTCAAAGGGAGAGCGGTCAACCCCTAGAGGAATAGTCGCATCCTTACCTATCTTCGAAGTAGTCCCATCAGAATTACACGAAGGGTCAAGACTTGAGCCTCGCTGATTCTCAAGAATTATTGTATCCCTAGCAGGCTGCCACCTAGTCATGAGGGCCCACTCGACGGCTACCGGGTCCTCAGGATCAATATCCTGATCGACTGCAATGACCTGTTTGACTGAAGTGTGAGCTGCAAAGGCAGCCATTACTGCATCATGCCCATCAGATGGCCGATGCGGTGTAATCTGAATGACGACTGACAACCAACCACTACCACCGGCAGTGAGCGAGACATCGTGGCATGGACAGACAGTGTTGACTGCATTCTGAATGATCGGCGCGCGTGGAAGGCCCATCAAAGTGCGGTGTTCAGCACCTGACGAGATCAATGCATGAAAAATCGGAGATTCCCTGTGATATTGAGTATCAAAGCGTATCACAGGCTGCATGCGCTCGGCATCAACAGTTCCGGTGATGTCAACGTAGGGGCCTTCAAGGTCATCATCGAGAGTTATTGAACCAAGCCATACATACTCGGCATCCGAAGGAACGGTGATACCATTAGGAGCAATGCAGACCTCAAGTTCACTACCAACCAACCGCTGATGCAAATGGGCAGCTATCTCCAACTCGTCGATGTGATCCTCGAATGACATGGCTGCAGCAAGCAAGACTGTGGGGTCGGGAGCATTGACCACTGCAATCGGAACTTCATCGCCGTTACCTCTTGCTTGTTCAACCATTTCGCATAGATGACGAGGAACGAGTCGAGCGACAGTAGTGTTCGGGTTCCTGAGGTACATCCTATGAAACGAGAGATTCCGACGTCCAGCATATTGGGCGATGATGATGCTTGCCGACATGTACCTTCCACGGTCCTCCTCAAAGTGCCAAGGCACTGGAATCGTTGTCAGGTCCACATCATCAGATACAAGGTAGTTGAATCGAGCATCTGTGAAAACAACAAAAGCAGGTACAACAGGAAGATGCTGGGCCTCATTCATGGCTGCTCCGAGTTCGCTAGGTGTGCAATCCCATTTTTGACACAGAGCCGATCGAGTCAGTACATTCACCGCAGCCCGTTGCCCAGTGGCCTCGATAATTTCATCAAATATCAGAGGGATATCGCCCCTCTGCATGCTCAACCGACGAATCCCTAATTCAACGGAGACAGGTTCTGAAATGACATCCGCCTGAGTAAGATGGTCTCGGAAGGCCATGTTTGAACCACTGGCTGGCACCTTTCAATCCGTTGGATGCAAAAGCGGTGCTATTACGTCATCCTCATATAATTGCCCACGGTCGGCAAATCGCTCAGGTGCTTTGATGGGTCGCGGTCTGTTTGCTGGTGCTAAGATCAAGCGCGACCGTCAGAAGGCTCGCTGGGCCGACCGCCGCTACAAGAAACGTGAACTGAAGAGGCGGCAGGGGGGTGTTCTGAAGCATGACCCCCTACGAGGGAGCACACAGGCCAAGGGCATCGTCGTTGAGAAGGTCGGTGTTGAAGCCAAGCAACCGAACTCAGGCATTCGCAAAGCAGTGAAGATCAATCTCATCCGCACGGGAAACAAACTCACCGCTTTTGCACCCGGTGATGGTGCAATCAATTTCATTGACGAGCATGATGAAGTGCTCGTAGAAGGTATTGGAGGACGTATGGGCCGTTCCTATGGAGATATTCCCGGCGTCAGATACAAGGTGATTCAAGTCAATGGCGTCTCACTCGACGAGATGGTCCGAGGTCGAAAAGAGAAACCTGTACGGTGAATACCATGTCGGCTGAGATTGAAGATTCCGAACCTGTGGAGGAGGAGAATGTGGAAGAAGTGATTGAAGAAGTTCTTCCCATCAGGGGCATAGGGACATTGGTCTTCGGCAAATGGGATGCTACCGAGGTCATGTGTCATGATCAAGGCCTTGCGCCTTACATCAACCTCACAACAGTTGGAGTTCCTCATTCAGGGGGAAGGCATGCCAACGCATGGTTCGGAAAACAGCGCCTCTCTCTGATTGAGCGGTGCATCAATGGCCTCATGCGCTCGGGGAAGTACACGGGCAAAAAGATGGCAGCAACCAAGGCCTTCCGCCAATCCTTGGAAAGAATCCACGAGATAAAACAGGAAAATCCGCTACAAGTTCTGGTTGATGCCATCTGTCACGCTGCTCCCATGGAAGAGGTGACTCGTATCAGGTTCGGAGCGGTCAGTCAGCCAAAGGCGGTGGATACCAGCCCCTCGCGACGCCTTGATTTAGCTGTCAGGAACCTCACTAAAGGATCAGCCCAAGGTACTTTCAAATCGAAAAAATCGTTGACTGAATGCATCATCACAGAGATTCTCCGTGCATCCGAAGGAGATGTTGCATCCTTTGCAGTGGCTAAGCGTGAGGAAGTTGAGCGCATAGCAGCGAGCGCACGATGAGGGCCTGTGAACCCGAATCGTTCATCAACCGTTGTCGAGTCGCCCGGTCAGAGTGATGAGTTATGGGTCGTAAGGAAGACAACATACGCCGAGCTTCAGAGATCATGGGACTGCACGAGAATATCCGCAACGTCTGTATTGCAGCCCACATAGACCATGGCAAGACCACCCTCTCCGACAATCTGATTGCTGGAGCAGGTATGATGTCGGAGGATCTAGCTGGAAAAGGCAGGGTGCTCGATTTTGATGATCAAGAGGCCGCACGTGGTATCACCATCAACGCTGCGAGTGCCTCGATGGTG
>CAZMJD010000221.1:0-2985 GCA_964566385.1 uncultured Candidatus Poseidoniales archaeon
ACTCACCATTGACGATGATCGAACCATTGGTGGTGTTCGAGTAGACCTTGACGCCGGCCTCGATAGTCAATCTGATATCCTTCTGGACAGTCACAGGGTGGTTCAGATAGTACGGAGAATTCGCCTTGGTCCAAGTCGTATTGAAAGCAATCGATTTCGAAGCGTTACGCGCCTCCATGGTGCTAGGTGGATCCTGAAGTACCATGCGTGGTTCGTCTTCAATCCACGGAGGAGAGAGCAACGTGAAGGTGCTCAGCATCATGAGCATGACCAGACAGAGGGCTGCTCGCGTACGGACCATCGTGTCTCAAACAACCGAGGAGGTCGTTCATGACCTTTCCCACACAGCGACCAAGAAGTTCACCCACGCCTACTCAGGTAGTCAGTGTAGGAACCTGCATGGCGGAGGATCGTGCGATCCTTGACCTCAAGTATCCCAGTGACCACTCTATCGAGGAAATATCGGTCATGACTGACCACGAGCATCGAACCACTGTAGCCGATGAGTGCTTCCTCGAGTGCGTGCTTCGAAGGCAGATCGAGATGATTGGTCGGCTCGTCAAGGAGCAGCAGATTCGTGGGCTCAAGCAGAAGTTTGAGGATGGCGATTCGGGCTCTCTGCCCCCCTGACAGATCACCTATCTTCGAATGAGCGGAATCCTTCTGGATACGAAATCGTCCCAAAGCACCGCGTATCTTTCCATATTCCATCTTTGGAGCGACTGCAGCAATCTCATCAACACATGTATTCGTGAAATCCAATGAGCGATGATCCTGGTGAAAGTATCCTGTTTGAACACCTGGCGAGACATCAAGTTCACCTTCGCTCAAATCCTGCTCACCGAGAACCACTTTGAGCAGAGAGGTCTTACCGCTGCCGTTAGGACCAACGATGCCGAGTCGATCGCCCTTACGTATCTCAAGGTCGAGGCCTTCGTAGACGATCTTAGTCTCCTCTCCACTATACGTCAGACCACCCTTCTTGATCTCGACCATATCCTTGGACGATTTCTCGACGGCATCGATGTTGATGTGCAGTGGCTTGGGTGAAGACTTCATCCGTGCTTTCAGAGCCTTGCGTTCCTTCTGCATCTCTTCGATCATCTTATGTTTCGATGAAATCGACTTATCGTACTTGTTCGCCCTTTTCATGTGTTGCAGTGCTTGGGTTGTGTGATCGATCTTCTTCTCAATCGTCTTCAAGGCCGCTTCATCAGAATCCCGCATGGCTTTCTTGATTCTTAGCGATTCAGTGTAATTTCCGACATATGTTGCCGATTCACCTCCTTCAATCTCAACGATGCGATTACACACCTTATCCATGAAGAAGCGATCATGACTGACGATGATCATCGCTCCTTCATAATCAACAAGATAGGATTCCAACCATTCAACTGTCTCAATGTCAAGGTGATTGGTCGGCTCGTCCAACATCAGTAGATCAATAGCACCGACCCCGACCAACGAGCGAGCGAGAGCCACCTTTGCGCGCTCACCACCGGAGAGATCCGATACGGACTGTGTGAGGTCAAGATGCTCAAGACCAAGGGACCGAAGAATGGCAGTGGCATGACCACTGACATCGCCACCTCCAGAGGTCGTGAGTGTCGCCTGAAGTTCCTGATAGCGGTCCATGACCCCTTGCCATTCACCATCATAGAAGGCAGGATCCGCCATCTGGGCCTCAATGCTTCTCAACTCCTCCTCTATCTCCTTGAACTGGCGGGGCTTTCGTTCAAGTTCCGCGCCGATGGTCAGATCCTCGGCAATGTCTCTGACCTGTGTGACATAGGCTATGCGTAAACCATCGACCTTACGGACCTCACCAAGATCCTGACCTCCTTCGCTGAGAATGTCCAGCAAGGTCGACTTGCCACAGCCATTCGCTCCGACGAGCCCGATTCGGTCACCCTCATGGACATTGAAAGAAACGTCCTCGAGCACCGTGATGGGGCCGAATGCCTTCTGCACCTCCTCGACCTCGAGGAGCAATCTCCCTGATTCCACGGCTCGTGCCATGGTCCACGGTTGATAGGGCTGCCGCATCAGGCCGTAAGGCCGTGAAGTTCAGACAT
Source organism: uncultured Candidatus Poseidoniales archaeon (assembly GCA_964566385.1). Classification (GTDB taxonomy): domain Archaea; phylum Thermoplasmatota; class Poseidoniia; order Poseidoniales; family CAYMED01; genus CAYMED01. Next base: position 2,076 of record CAZMJD010000221.1, read on the forward strand.
CTTGGAGGATAAAGAATCCAGAAACGCCTCGGCTGTCGGTGGACGTCCCGATGCTGCTTCGATAATGCCCACCGGCGTTGTGACGCAACCCTTTGAGTGAACTCGTTCACGAAGCCATGTGAGAATGGGGGTGAACTCACCTGCTGCAACCTTGTCATCGAGTCCAGTGATGTCCTGCCTAATGGTTGTGAAGAGGTGAGCTGCATACAGGTTGCCAAGCGTGTATGTTGGGAAGTATCCGAAGGCACCGAAGGACCAATGGATATCCTGAAGACATCCCTCGGCAGCATTCGTAGGACGAATGCCGAGCATGTTCTCCATCATATCATCCCATGCCTTTGGAAGATCATCGACGGATAGATCCCCAGCGATCAACCTCTGTTCGATCCGATACCTCAACAGGATATGCAGATTGTAAGTCACCTCGTCGGCCTCGACTCGAATGAATGTTGGACCAACTCGATTGGCTGCCCGAAACGCCTGTTCTGCATTCGCCACCCCATCCAGTTGTGGGAAATGCTTGACCATACGTGGCCATAACCACTCCCAGAATGGGCGAGAACGACCGATTGTATTCTCCCAGAAACGTGATTGTGATTCATGGACACCAAGCGATACGGATTCGCCCCTAGGTGTTCGGACATGGGATGGGTCCAATCCCTGCTCATAGAGAGAATGACCTGTTTCATGCAATGTACCATAGAATGCAGACAGGGGTTCAAGGGGATCATAGCGCGTTGTGAAACGGATGTCATTGGTCGACAATCCGGAGGAGAAGGGATGAGTAGATACATCCATCCGTCCTCGACCAAAATCGAAACCAAGCGCTTCTGAAATCTCTCGACCGAACGCTTCCTGAGTCTCAATAGGATAAGGACCATGATCCTCGAAACGGAACATCGTCGCAGCG
>CAZMJD010000222.1:0-2927 GCA_964566385.1 uncultured Candidatus Poseidoniales archaeon
ACTCTCAGTACCCTCATTGACAACCTGCAAGGGGATGTCGAACTGACCCCCAGAGGTGGGGTGGTAATCGATATTTAATCGGGCTGATTCGGCCACGGGGTCAGATATCACCACTCCTAACTCATCAAGGACCTCAAATCGTACACCTTCAGAGGAGACTTCGATTGAGAGGTCGATGGTGTTGTCTGAGAATTCTGAACCAGAAGCATCCAATGGCTCAGCGACCAAATCAGTCGTATCGAGAGTGACTCTCAAAAGATGCTGACCGACGGTTGTGAATCTGGTCTCGGTACTCAAAGATGCAAGGGAACCAGCTGCAAGTGAGGGAAAGGTCTGACGCTTGATCTCAGTTGCAGTGGCGAGGTCCTCAACCAGAACCTCGTAAGAACCAGACGAGGCGGTTCCAATGTTTCGCCAAGACGCCTGCAGAACTGTGACCTGTTCCACTCGAGGTGCTGCAGGATAAGCTGCAATATCGTCTGATGTAATCACGAGATCTGCTTTGTTCAAGTCTGTGCCGGCACCAGAGATGACAATCGCATAATCAGAATCTGAACCAGCACGGTTGGCAACACGTACCGTCCATTCCCCACTGGCAGCATCTCCTATCATGATTCGTTCAACGACGTTTGTGACATCGCCTGTTCCGCCAGTAACACTCTGTCCATTCGAAAAGTGGTTGCCGAGATAGGTCGATCCCGGTCCCGTAACAATCAGATCCAGATCATTTACCAATCGTGGCACAGAGGCGTTGGCAGTCACGCTCCCTGCGCCATCGGTCCAAACAAGTGTGACTTCAAGATCTCGTGCGTCTGCAAGTGAAAAGCTGTACACACTCGAAGAACCTGGGGCGAGAGTCCGACCATCGTCGAACCAAATATCAAGAGCACCATCGCTGTCAGTGGGAGAAAGACTCTGTTCAAGATTGATCATCCCCCACCCCTCAGCAGGGTTGGGTACTGTGGCCGAACCGGTTGGCTCAGCACCATGTATCAGAGCTGCCTTCATCAGCGCTCCAGACGGCTGGTTGATCTGCTGGACATCAACCAAATATTGGCGAAGCAGTGCTGCAGAAGCCGCAGTAGCTGCACTAGACATCGAACTGCCAGTCATCAAAGAATGAGCTGAACTACCGTCAGAATGAGTGGAGGCACCACAGGCGTGATACGCTCCTTGCAAGTCTTCTGAGCGGGCACTGCATACATCGGTTCCAGGTGCAACAACATCGGGTTTGATGCTACCATCATCGGGATACGAAGAGAATGGTGCTGACGCTCCTGCAAGACCAACGGTCAAGGCGTTCTTGGCGAGTGAAGTAGAACTGGGGCTCGACAGATCATTGCCAGCTGAAGCAATAAGTAGCATGTCTCGCTTCTGAGCGGTACCAGAATCGAGCGAACGAGCATCACTGAGATATGAGCCAGGCATGTCCGAGGATGCCCACGGATTCAGATGAAGACGGCTTCCATAACTATGCGCATCGTAGATCAGCATGTCGATAGGATTCCAGGTAGGGGAGAGTGTTCCGGTCTGATCGTGCTCGATCTGAAAGAAAACAAGAGTGGCATCAGGCGCAAGGCCAGCGGCATCTGGTTCGATCGCTGAATCCCCAACGATGGTTCCCCCAACGTGAGTGCCGTGGCCAGTCCATCGATCGAGAGATGAGGAATCGGGTCCGAAGTTCGAACTGAGTATGGCAATACTGTTCACAATCCCTGGATGATCACTGTCGATTCCTCCATCTGCGATCGAGACAGTCTGACCGGCTCCGGTCAAACCTGCTGGATTCAGAGATTGGACTTGGTCGATGTGGATGGATGTCGAGGTATTCGCATTCGAAGGTTCTAGATGTTCAACCTGGTGAACGAACAGTACATCTTCAACCAACATCTTCTCTAGCAAGCTGTGTCGATCATGGACCTCACTGAATAGGCTTAGGAGATCATCGTGAACAACGATTCCTTCGACCACCTTCTCCATTACATCCAAATCATCAAGAGAAGAGTGAATACGCTCATCCAAAGTAAGTGGGCGAATGGATTCAATGCCCTCGATTTCACTGTAATCAAGAGAGGGTGGATGTCCATAACCAACGACCTGAGCAGGACCTCGCACTTCTACGAGACGCAGATCAACAAGGCTGAGTAGACGTTCGACATCTCTGAGATCCGACGTGCCAAGATTGACCACGAAGAAGGGGGAGAGAGATTCTGAGCGGTTGTTCTGCCATGAAGGGCCTCGATTCCCACCTTGGTCCTGAAGCATCCACATCGGAGTTCGAAGATCATCTGATTTGAATGAAGGAGTCAATCTCTGGTAAGGGGCTCTGGAGAGCGAGGGCTCATCTGTTGGGATCTCTGCCAAGGGGCTGGTTTCTCGTTCTGCCTCATCTACTGCAGCCGCACACAGAATGGGCATGAGGAACAGAAGCATCACCCCGGATGACAAACGTGATCTGCGCAACACAGTCCCCTTCATTCGACGAAAGGACCCATGCGACGTTTTTGATGCTATGCTGCTCAGGCATCAGGTAAAAGCAAGAACATCAGACAAGATGGCCCTTGACAGCGATGTTCTCATCAGTGCGTCGCACAGATTCACGCCAATTCTTCTCAAGACCGAGAATGGCACGAATGGCATCTACATTCTCAGGCACCACGTCACTCTCCTGATGGATGGCTTGGAAGTAATACAAACGGTCGCCCTGCAAAGAAACTCCATCTTCCCAAACGAATATCTCATGCAAGTCGCCCCAGCGACGTCCAATATCTCTTGCCATTTCCATGACTTCAGCAGTTGATGGGAGACGATCATCCTTGCCGTGCATGACGATGACACGCGGTGTATCTCTCCAGATATCGAGTACTCCTTCGGTTGACAATCCATGGCCAGCAGGAAGGTCAACAACAATGGAATGAACATGCATG
>CAZMJD010000223.1:0-2919 GCA_964566385.1 uncultured Candidatus Poseidoniales archaeon
AACTCTCCCTTCTTGGCATCATAGATGTTAGTTCCCGTGATATCTGCAGGTAGCAGGTCGGGAGTGAACTGCACTCGCTTGAAGTCACAACCCAAGGCGTCAGCGAAAGTATTCGTCATCAACGTCTTGGCCAGACCCGGATAATCCTCGAAGAGGAGGTTACCTGACGCAAGGATGTTCACCAGAACATTATCGAGGACATGTCCCTTACCAATAATGACCTTAGCAACCTCTTTTGTCAGCATCGAACTGATTGAACCGACAGCGCGCAGTTTCTCCTGTGCTTCAGGATTCGATTGATATCCAGAAGGAGGGGCGTTGTATCCTGCTTGAACACCTTGTGCAGGGGCAGGAGCTGGCATAGGAGCACCGGGTGCAGGCATAGGAGCACCAGGTGGTGGCATCGCTCCAGGTGGTGGCATTTGTCCGGGGGGCGGGGCTGCTTGTTGGGGGGGTGGGGCTTGGGCCATGTTTCATCTCTCCTTCGTCATCACTTCTTATCCCATCGGCGTATCGTTCGGATGATTTCCTGTAGTTCTTCATCCGGGTACTGACGGGATCCGTAAATGAATTCGATGAGGCGTGGGTCGCCGATCATCTGTTGTACTTGAGCTGGAGGTACGACCGCCATCTCATCACGCGTGAGGTCAAATCTCAAGCGAACTGTAGTGAATAGAGATTCCTTGACGCGTTGAATATATTCAGAGGGGTCAAGCTTATTGGGGCGTTCACGGAACCTCGTTAGATCGAAGACGTGCCGCCAATTTTCTTTGATGGGCACGATCATGATGGCAAGAAGAATGAGCAGAACTAGATTGCCGAGGATGAGCCACTTGAGCCATGCATCACTTGTCACGAGGACCACGGTGGAGAGTGCCTCGATGAAAGGGGCTTGAGCGACGCTGCTGACGTGCCTGCTCTCATCGAAAACCACTGCATAATTGGTAGAATCTGTCCGTATTGCCGAGTTCAGAACATCATTGTCCAAGGAAAACATGTCTGCGATGAGGCCTTTGAAGTACACTGAGTTGCCCCCCCACTTCTTGCTGTTACCATAAGTCCAGCAACGCTGCACGTCGAAATCAGTGTGGTAATCCTCGCAATCTTCCTTAATACCATAGTTACCAGCTGCCTGCTCGTCCCATAGGTAATTTGCAATTGCTTCTTCATCTGCAACGAAGACAATCGATCCAGTCGTATTGACACGCGTATACTCACCAAGTGTATCCTCATCGAACCCACTTCCCGTCTCATAATCGATTCGAACCATCAGGGCATCGTTCTCAGTATCAACACTGTTGTCACTAATCGTGTCCCACGTGTCTCCTAATTTGCGCATGGCAACGTTTGAAGGACGTGAAAGGATGTAGAGATGACGATCATCTGGATCGACATCGTCAACCCCTTCATAACTCGTCACAGTGATTGTGGCAGCGGTGTTGAACAGGATGGGATGTACGCAATCTTGGCGCAAGGGGACATTGGTGAGGTAACCCTGTGGGCATATCTGTGTTTTGAACTCGCTTGAAATGTTCTGTCTATATGATCCCATGGACCATATCTGATCTTCAGCAGCATCACGCTGAGCAGCATCTTCACATGTATCCAGATTTCGGCATCGTTCCCAAGTTTGACCATGAGCTTCGAGAGGTTCACCTACCACTTGTGCTTGGAAGGTCAGACCAAAGCGAGAGGCCACCTTCTGCGCATTCTCTGCCGTATCCGACCCTGCAGCAACAATGACCTTGCCTCCTCGCTCCGTAACAAAATCATAGATACTGTCTGCTTCTGCGTTATCGATTGGCTTCTCGGGACCTGCGATGACAAGAAGAGTGCGATGTGGCTTCAACCAATCATTCACAAGCATTGGCGTGGAGATGGTATTCGCAACCTTGTATCCGGCTTGGTCGCTGCACTCGCCTTCTGAGGGATTGTATCCACATAGATCCTCCTTCATCGCAGTGACTTGAAAGTCAGCAAGTGGAAGGGAGGATGTGCTAACTGTTCCTTCGGGTCGACTATAGGCACTCATGTGCGTTTCCTGACCTCCTGCAGTAGCAGCTATGAGGCCAGAAGCAAGGATCAGAGAGCCAACAAGGACGATAGCGCCAAGGCGCTTACGGAATGGGCTAATCTTCTCCTCCTCAGCCATCCATCATCCCTTTCTTGCTGCAGAAGCACATGTCTGCAACGAAGTGGAGCGTTGGAGCGTTATTCAAACTTCTCAACAGAAGGGCATCCTGACGTGATGACATCCATCCGCCTTCTCTGGCGCGCTGAGGCAAGCCCCACAACACAGAGCAGTAAGAGGAATGAGGGAGCAGGTAAACCCTCATCATCATTGGACTGAAATGTGGAACTGGGTAAATCTGAATCTTGATCTAATTCATCGGCCACTGAATCCTGTTCAATAGATAGCTCTGTGTCCAAAGCACCTGTAGTGATATCTTCATCCGAACGGGCAGAAGCCGTGATCGTACAGCGCTTGGTCGGATGAGCCGATGAGACACTGACAAGGATCCTGAAATCCTCGGTCTTACCTCGTTCAAGGTTCAAAGGAACATCTGGGCTGACTTCAAAATCGAGTTGTGGGCATTTTCCACCCTCAGAAACCGAGAAGGTGTCGATTCTGGCACCTGAATTTCCTGAATTCATGACCGTTATCACGAGAGTCGTCTCTGTTCCAGCAGGGATTGGGCCACCTGGTGTCTCTTTCCACTCAGCATCGAGCACGATGAGACGGGGTATTCTAAGGACGACAACATGCTCATCTGTTCGTTGAAGATCTGGTCGGCTGACTCCTTGACTTCCAGCATAGGTGATACTAACCGTCAGATCGATGGTCTGTTCAGCGTCAAAGGCTTCAGCCCGTACATTGCTGACACTGACGCTGAAGGTTTCATTGGCACCTCCACTGAC
>CAZMJD010000224.1:0-2896 GCA_964566385.1 uncultured Candidatus Poseidoniales archaeon
CTCCACCACCGTTGGGAATCGGGAAGGGACCATTCACAGTACCATCTGCCCATGTCTCGGTGACATAGACATCCTTGACATCCGACGTATCTGTCCGACTGGACCCAAAGGCACCCGTGTATGCATCGATGGCAGTACCCGTGAAAAGCACGCAAGAGACCATCGTCTCCTCAACGCTCGGATCGATACCATCTTCGAGACCATCACCATCCCTATCGGCACAGGTACCTTTCGAGAAGACTGCACCAGAACCAGGTGATGAAACATACAAGACAGGAGCATCCATATTCAGTTTGAATGTCCGAATCACTTCATTGCTGTACGAATATCCATCCCATGCTCTGAAGCGAAATACCTTGTCACCTTCAGTATCTCCAGTCATGTCATACGTGAAGTACCAAGATGAGAAAGGATGGTTCGTATTGTTCACGACCACCTCATCCGTCCCTTGAGGTGCATTTGAGGTATCAATCGCTTGGCGTGGAGCGATCCACTCAGATGAACCGGGCAAAAGAACCTCGACCCGATGTACTACGCCGAACATGGAACCGCGCTGTTCCTTATCACAGAGCTCTGCCACCTCCTGAGTCACATCGAACCCACAATCGTTGTCGAAGGAGGTCTTCCTCACGCCATCCCATCCAGAACCTGTGATCTCAATGACACGCCCAAAGGAAACACCATCCTGCTGATCCACATTCACGGTTGGTGCCATGTTCGAAAGCAGTAACGTGCTGTCAACAGTTCCGGTGAGAGTCAAGTCTCCCATGTATTGTCCTCCGCCCCATGCCTCAGCATAGATTAGATATCGAGCAAGCTCACGCCCACTTCCTTGACAATCAGAGTCACGATAATCTGCGACTCCATCTCCATCATTATCGAACCCGTCAGCGCATGAATTCTCACCAGGATCCCCGACCCGGTTATTCGGGTTCTCACCATTGCCTCGGAAATCAAGGTGGAAATCGGAAGCGAGGGGAAGGCGAGGAGTATAACCATCGGCATCGGTAGTGATATTGAAAATCTCAAGGCCTGAAGGATCCTTGATAGAGACCAACGCATCTCGCACAGGAATTGATTGATCATCAACAAGAGCTCTGACCTGATACCTCACAAGTTCACTGCGTTGAACCTGGACTACCCAAGCCGACGGTTTACCCGCACTGATATCAATCAGTCCGAGATCGAATTGTGTACCAAAATCTGCGAACTGGAAGATGGTAGCATTCGCAGTCACTCGTGCAGGGACTGGGAACTCATTAGGTACCAATGGAATGAGTCCAGGAAGCAGAGTGACATTCTCGTTCTCGTACCCAACCCACCCAAGACGAATCGGCTGCTGACCTGGAGCGAGGGCAGGCAGACCTTCAGAGCGGGCGATGAGAGTACTCTTGGTGACGTTGTAGACTTGGGTTGGTACAGTGCCAGTGTAATCGTTGTCCTCAAAGTACCCGAGAGATGCATACTCAATACTGGTGGGACCTGCTATGACACCATCCTTGTTGTCATAATGTCGGATGAGAACTGCAACATTCTGTGCATTGATGATATTCTCACGCGCGTTGACAATCGAGGCATGAGCCCATATTCCGTTCTCTCCAGTGAGGTTATTCCCGATGAGACTGACAACGGCCGAGAATGCAAGGACCACCGGGCACGGATAATCACCCTGACCTGTGACTGTCGATGAACTGCAGGTACCTGTCGAGGTGATCGTGTTATCTGCAATACGAGAATACTGAGGATTCGGTGAACGCTGTGTTCTGAACTGAAACTCATTGATCAAGATTGGTTCTTTGGTTGTCTCTGAGATCGTATTGTTATCGATCCAAGTCACAGAACCACCGATTGCCCAAATCCCATTGAAACCCCCAACTGGACCAATCTGATTTCCAGTGATGTGCGCCTCTGCATCACTGACTTGGATGGCGGAAGACTCGGAAGCTCCTTTGAGGACGTTCCCTTGAATGGTTACCAAGGTGTTATCGTAGGCAGTCACCGGCGCTCCGGTATCTGTCTCAATCTGGTTGTTGTTGACGATTGTAGGCTGGGTTATACCATTGAGCGAGCGCCGTGAATTCAGATCGATTCCATTGCAGTTGACCTTGATATTATTACCATTGATATGTCCAACTGACGCCTTGGTGTAGATTCCGTAATCTGCTGGAGCGCTGTTATCATTGATATTATTCCCATCGATAAGAATGTACGAATTGCGGATATAAATCGAGTGACGCCCGTTATCTTGTGAACTACATCCTTTGGCAGATCCTTTGAACAGATTGTTCCGGACAGTGACCGGTTGTAGCGATCCAGCCTCACGGATCTGCAATGCTGCACCATCGGCATCCTGCCCATCGACACCAGCACTGAAGGTACTTGCCTCAATGGTAGGAGCTGCATCATCCTGAACGAGAACATTGGTAGAATTGATCGCTTGGAAGACAACCTGTTTCAACGTGATGCTAGCTCCTTCAATGATGACTGCTCCAAGTGCAGTGTCTCCGTTCTTGAGAATCGAAGGGATACCATAGGCCCCTGAGAACGTCGCACCTTCGATGCCAGTCTGCGCCGCATCAACGGTCTTCTTGAACACAATTCCCTCACCGCATGAAGGATCGATGTTGTCGTAATATTTCTGAAGTTGATTCTGATGAACCAAAGTGATACCTGTGCAATCGCCATAGGCAGATTGATCGTTCGGAGGACGCCAAGTGAAACTGCTCTGACCGTTACCAGAGGCACCACATGAGGTCGAAGAGATGCAAAGGTTACCTTCGACGACAATCTTAGTTCCATTATTCAGAGTCACTTGAGTGTTCGGTTGAACAGTGACCTTCACTCCAGCAGGAATATGAATATCGCCCGTGACACTGTGTGAACCACTCCACGTCTC
>CAZMJD010000225.1:0-2837 GCA_964566385.1 uncultured Candidatus Poseidoniales archaeon
ATTCCAGTAATTACGCAGAGGACCCCAATCAAGGTCTATCTCACCATCTTCAGTCAGACCTGAGGCGTAGGCAGCGTGAACATGAGTGTCAACACCTATCGTTCCGAAAAATGCACCGAGAAGGCGAAGAACGAGGCCAAAGACCAGAATTCCTATCCAGAAGCGCCGCGATATCGCAAAACCGAGGCGCCAACCGAGGTCATCCTCTGGTTCCACGGACGGTCCTCATACAGGGGTATTGATGCCTTTTGTGGACATTCTCACCCTCAGGCATCCTGATGGCGAGTCCAGCGCCCAGCAATCTCACTGTAGTATCCGACCTTGCCCTCACCTTCGACATACCAGCCAGCCCGACCAGGTGTCGTTCCCTGGGCAGGAGGAAGGCGATTGCCCGAAGCATCCATCGGACCTGAATCTGTCATCGCCTGAGGGGGAGATACTGAAGATGGAGGTGGGACAGAAGCGGGAGCAGGAGGTGACACTGAAGATGGAGGAGATATCGATGAAGGAGGAGGAACAGGAGCGGACGGTTGAGGAGATACTGATGATGGAGGGAGGATCGACGAAGGGGGAGGAACCGGCGCTGTAGACGGTGGTGGCGTAATCGAGGCGACTGCCGGAGGAAATACAGGGGTAGGGAAGGAAGGAGGCATGACTGCCGCATAAGGCGAATTAGGGGGGGTCACCTGAGCATGGGGGGAAGGTGTCCCAAATCCGTTATCATTAGAAGACTGAACTGAGTCATATGGTGAGTCTGACGTGGATGACAGTCCATAGGGGTCATAACCCTCATCATCATACACTAATTCATCATCGTCTTCGACCACTGGAGGTCGCCTAGTCGCAACGTACAGGCCCATAAGGGCGGTCATCATGAACAACGTGTTCAGGCCAATCCCGCCAATCATGACCTCCTCGGATGAGCCAAAGCGCCCTTCCAGAAGATTCGGACGAACATCAATGTATACGAGTTCACTGACGTTGCCTATCTCAACGAGAACATATTGTTGAAGTCCTTCACGTTGGGCTTCAATCCAGTAAAGGCCGTCCTCATCTGGACCAGAGACATCACCTATCTTTGTGGTGATACTCACGTCACCTTCAACCAGACCCACAGGATTTCCACCTGCATCAATACCCGATACCACAAGTGAGAATCGTTCACCTTGATCTATATCTTCTACATGCTCGACAGACATCGAATCGATCTCACCCATGCTCACATCAATGAAATGAGGTTCTGAACGCCCATCAACAGTCAGAACCAGTTCGTGACTCCCGACCTTCACGGCTTCAACAAAATAGTGCCCAAGACCCCCGGCCTCATCGGGGGTGATCAAGAGTGTGTCAAGAGGATATGACATATCTACATCAACTGGAAATGAATTCCCATGTCCATCGACACACCTCGTTCCAAATCCAAAACTGGCCCCTGATACCATCAAAACATCGATTTCAGTCGTCGTGATGATGTCAGCACATCGACCAGGAGTCACCTCATACCGCACGATGGCGACTCGACCATCTGCACTGAGAACAATGGTATGAACCCCAGCAGACGTCTGAGTGAGATTATAATTGGAGGAAACCAATTCTTCTGTGACATCAACACCATCAACAAGCCATATCACGGACATAGGTGTGACCTGATTGCCTGCAGCATCACGGAACATTGGAGAGAGTGACAGGGAATCATCGACACTCATGAGTGCTCCATCGCCGAGCAGTTCAACGGTGTGAAGTTGCCCCGGCCGGACCTCGATCTGAATCTCATAATCTTCGCCCTGATGCTCAGCCTCTAGAGCCCATACACCCGCCACACTACCTTCAAAGATCGCAGTCCCTGGCTCGATTCCAGCACGAATCACTTGAATGGACGCACCCGGGGGAGGGTCGGTGACTGTCCACTCACCGTCAACGGACCATCGATTACCATGAGCGTCATGGAATTCCATCGTGAGGATGCTTGTCTCATCTGAAGTGATGTCATAATCACTAGCATATCCAATCAGTCCCGTGACCATTCCTGGCATGACTGTGACATTCCAATGTGCAGTGATCAGGCCACCAAGGACGGACACTTCGAGGGTCCAATCACCTGCTTCCTTAGGTCTGAGTTGATGCTGTTCACCGGAGGCGGAAACAGTCCACCCACCTGGACGCACCCAATCACTGGTTGGAATGAGGATATTCTGAAGATTCCCAGCTTCATCCTCAGCAGTCACGGTGAGGGTGAGGGTATCATCAGCGGTCATGATGGTTCGATCACCCCACATCGTGAGGTCGACAGTTGCACCCTGTAACACACGGACCGACACCGTCGCAAATGTTGTTCCTGCACACGCTCCAATGGTGACCATTCCAGCAGCATCTGGATCAAAGAGACCTGATGTCAGTTCCATGCGTCCACTAGATGCAGACCAAATCACATCACCAGCCATCGCTTGGCCGTTCGACTTCCGAAGGGCTGCCTGAAATGTGACTGTTTGATCGGATGTGAGAGTCAAAGTATTGGGAGTGATGATGATCTGACTGACACCGGTCGTCGATGAGCAGTTACTGGGATGAACCTGCCAAGATCCCTCAACAGGAATGGGTGCCACGGGATTCTTTGGAAGGAGAAGACAGGCCCCCAGAACGACAAGAAGGATGACGAACGACCGCATTCGACCACCATGGACACAACCTTTCAGATTTCAAGTACGCGGTACGATGTGCGCATGTTCTGAGATCATCGCAAGGTTCATTCACACCCGCTCAAGCATGGAACTGTGGCTGAACTCTGGGTTGAACGCTATCGACCACGCTCCGTCTCAGAGATGCGTGGCCAAGAGGCT
>CAZMJD010000226.1:0-2806 GCA_964566385.1 uncultured Candidatus Poseidoniales archaeon
CCCCCCCCAATTCTGTTCTTGAACTCCTGCTGAACGAGATTGCAGGACGTTCTCCAACTTTGATCGAACGCGCTCGAGGCGCAGTGCCTGATGGGGTCCTATGAGTCGATACAGGAGTGCTTGTTCGTAATTCTGTGAGGTCTCCTCAAGTTCCTCTTCGTTACGTGCTTCTTCCAATTGCTCCTCGAAACGCCTTGTTCTTTCGTTTCTGGTCAGGAGACTGAACACGACGACGAATGACATTGGTACTCCGAACAGCATAGCGACCATGTCCCAAGCACCAAGGACGATCTTGTCAGTCAGACGCACTTCGAATGGCTCAATCGGCATCTGTGCTGCATTAAATTGACTCGTGCCGACTCTGAATTCTTCTTCGTCTGAATAACCATCATTGTCGTCATCGGAATCCGCGTTGTCACCAATTCCATCACCGTCATAATCGAAGCATTCTCGCGGGTCAAGTGGAAACAGGTCCTCCCCCTCTTCAGGTTCATCCGCGTTCACAGGATCGGGGCAGAAATCATTGTCTTGATCCATCAAAGAAGGGTCTGGATTGTTTCCACTCTGATTGTCCCCCATCCCATCACCATCTGCATCCATCCATTGCGTTGGGTCCTCAGGGAATGGGTCTGCAAGGTCCCCTCTGCCATCATTATCCCTATCGTCGGTACAGTCCCCCATCTCAGGGGGGTCTGTCTTGAGCATGCAGACATCACGTTCACTTGCACCTGTGCTCAGATTATCTCCCAGACCATCACCATCCGTATCCATCCATTGTGCTTGATTCAACGGGAATGCATCGCCATCACGACCGTATGGCTCGTCGCCATATCCGTCACCATCTGTGTCGTTCCATTGTGAGAAGTCGAATGGGAATGCATCACCCATCTGCTGTTCGCGCAGTCCAGAGGTGGTGTTCAACACGAAGACATAGTTGTCCCCACGCCCATCACCATCGATGTCACTCCATTGGGTCGGGTCGTCAGGAAAGCGATCGCCATTGAATGCCTCCTTGTTATCACCATACATGTCCCCATCCGTGTCTTGCCACTGGAATGGGTCTGAGGGAAATGTGTCTGGATCCGTTCCAGCGGGATTGTCTCCATGTCCATCTCCATCGAGATCCGACCATTGCGTTGGGTCTTCTGGAAATGCATCTCCATTTCGTCCACTCTGATTATCTCCGTAGGCGTCCCCATCACTGTCGATGTGCTGTGTGGGTTCGTAGGGATATTCATCCACCTCATCAGCTACTCCATCCCCATCCTCATCGCTCGAGTATCGGTGATCCTCTGGAAAATCGTCGGAATGGTCGCTGACTCCATCTCCATCTGTGTCGATGCAACCAAAGACATCAATCGTGCTGTTACCCGGTGTATTTGGACAGGAATCAGGTTGGAAGGCCCCTTCGATCTGCAGGTCACCATATCCATCTCTATCTGTGTCCCTCCATTGTGTGGGGTTGGAAGGGAAGTCATCATTTCCATCTGACCATCCATCAAGATCAGTGTCAGGGCAGCCTAGTCGATCTCGGCGTGACAATCCTGGTTGTCCAGGACATGCATCCGATTGATTTCCATCTGGATTGTCACCATATCCATCTCCATCTGTATCGGTCCATTGTGTCTCATCGATGGGAAATCTATCCATCTCATTGGCATAGCCGTCTCCATCACTGTCCACACAACCTAGCATCGGCTTTGCTGTTGAAGTCCCGTAAGCGTTCGGGCAACTATCACCTCCTGGAGCATTAGGATCGTCTCCGAACCCATCCCCATCAGCATCTTTTGATTGCCCTCGATCTTCGGGAAAAGCATCCTCGAGATTGTTGACCCCGTCTCCATCTGTATCTGGCCAATAAGCTTGGAAGCGACCGTTGGATGAGATGATCAGATGATTCGGATCGAGACAATCGGCAGAATCGAAATTCTCTAGGTTGCTGATACTCGTTCCATTGAGGAAGACATTACCATCATAGATCACGCTGCATTCAGCACGTATTCGTGATACGCTCACTGATGTCACTGGAATCTCGAAATGCCGCTTTGAGGCCGATTCCAGTTGGATGACGTCTATGCAGACATGGCGAACACTCTGCGTGGCTCCTTTTCTTTGATTCACTGTGTGGATGGCCCACACAGAGTCTCGATCGATGCCAACAGCGCTCAGCGTTACTGTATCACTTCGCTGTCCTGGAACGCCAGAACCGCCTCCAGATGTACTGGCAACACAAGCCTCTCCGAGGTTGCTCAATCCTTCGACTTCAAGTCCTGTGCTGGTGTCGATACCCACTGAATCAGCGATGGTATGGTCATTCTCAGCTCTTGGGAAGACAATCATGACCACATTTTGGTCTGGTGAAACAACAGTGGCGAATGCGCTCGGCCCAAGCTCATCACGCACGTCGCTGAGTGAGACGTCGGTTCCATCAAGTGCTCCGCCACAGAGCAGTACCATGGTTGCACCAACTGTATCGTTACTGCGAGTGGCAGCATTGCAATCCGCGACATCCGTCAGAAATGCTCTAGTGGAGGTATCAGCATCGTCACCGAGATAGAAATCTCCTGTTCTGTTGACAGTGAGTCCATCAGGCGCCCAGTCGATTGTGGCGTCTCCACACATGATGGTCTGTCCGGTCCTGGAGACAGGGACATTGACATGAATATCAACGACATCTGAGTCCATCAGGATACCTGGTGCCGGGCACGCTACTTCATCGACAAGGCTGCTGTTCGTCATGTTGTACAGCTGTAGACTTTCACCATCCCACAATGACCCCATCGTTTTACTCAACATGTGAACTTCC
>CAZMJD010000227.1:0-2803 GCA_964566385.1 uncultured Candidatus Poseidoniales archaeon
GATACGAGTACATCGAGTGGCCGGCCCAGTCGGGCACGTGGTACTATCGAGATGTGTCCACCGGAGAATGGGTCATCTGGCAATGATCATCGCTCAGGGTGGTCACCGGCATACTTGAGGTCAAGGACCGCACAATCATCCGTCATGCAGGTTTCTACACTGACTATCTCAGTAGGCGCGGATGAACACCCTGGCCGCTGTGTGGGAAAGGTCATGAACGACCCCTTGGTTGTTTGAGACACAATGGTCCGTATGCGAGCAGCCCTCTGTCTGGTCATGCTCATGATGCTGAGCACCTTCACGTTGCTCTCTCCTCCGCGGATTGAAGACGAACCACACATGGTGCTTCGGGATCCACCTAGCACCATGGAGGCGCGTAACGCCTCGAAATCAATCGCCTTCAATACGACTTGGACCAAGGCGAATTCTCCGTACTATCTGAACCACCCTGTTACTGTCCAGAAAGGCATCCGCCTGACTATCGAGCCAGGTGTTAAGGTGTACATGAATACGACCAACTCATCGCTTACAGTTCATGGTGAGTTGCATGCTGAGGGCAATGTCTCCAACCCCATTCTGATTGGAGTCAATCCCACTCTCTCTCGTACCTGTAGCTCCGGCTACTGGGAAGGGATCCGGTCGAATCGTCCATTCTCTGGTGACCGGGCCCTTGTTCTTCGCAATATCACTCTTGAGGGGACGCTCCGAGGCAGTAATTGCGGGGGTTACGACCTGCTTAATACCGATTATTTCGGTCGTAGTTCCTCGACCAAGAATGTGCTCGACAACGTCACGATGCACACTGCTTATCGAGTCTATTTCGTGAGTGATCACTATCAGGCGAATTGGTTCATTCAGAATCTCACATTCCACAACCTGTCTCAATTCTATTTCCGCGAGAATAGTTTCTCGAATTTTTGTACCACTGATTGGCGAGGTCAGGTCAAGATACGTGATGTGACGAGCGATGTTCAGATCGATAATATCGCTTACTTCAGTACTAGCTCAGCTACCTCATCACCTTGGTGTCACATGTATGGGGTTTCGCAGGCTAATGATTGGACGTTCAAGAACGCCAGTGTCCGACTCCAAGCCGGTTCGTTCTGGAGCGGTAATCCTGTGGCATCCAAGCCAACAGGTTACAGCGCTAAGTTCATCGATTCTACGGTCAAGCTCGCAGGTTCTTCATCTATGACCGACTATATGCATCTCAACGACTCCACCTTCACTGCGACCAAAGCTCCTCGGAGCACTTGGAATGGCTATTTCATCGACAGCATCGATTATGGGAAATGGAAGGTCACGAACAATTCCTTCACCCCGACCAATGGTTGGAAGAATCTGCGCTATACATATGCGATTGGACATTTGGGGGCCCCATACAATTGGTGGGGTTCGAATAACACCACTGCAATTGATGCCAACATCTCAGATTATCTCGACAACAACGGTGGCGGCTGGGTCAACTACACCCCGTACTGGAAGGACTCGGCCAAGAGTGCAGCATGGTGGAATGGGACCTCTCCAATCAAGGTCCCGCTGAAGCAGGATGCCACTGGCCTTGTCATCTTCAATCAGACGATGTTTGCCAACACTTCGCCCTACTATCTGAATGGTCCTCTCACCATCTCCAAAGGCATCCGCCTGACTATCGAGCCTGGTGTTAAGGTGTACATGAATACGACCAACTCATCACTTACAGTTCATGGTGAGCTGCATGCCGAAGGCAATGTCTCCAACCCCATCTTGATTGGAGTCAATCCCACTCTCTCTCGTACCTGTAGCTCCGGCTACTGGGAAGGGATCCGGTCGAATCGTCCATTCTCTGGTGACCGGGCCCTTGTTCTTCGCAATATCACTCTTGAGGGGACGCTCCGAGGCAGTAATTGCGGGGGTTACGACCTGCTTAATACCGATTATTTCGGTCGTAGTTCCTCGACCAAGAATGTGCTCGACAACGTCACGATGCACACTGCTTATCGAGTCTATTTCGTGAGTGATCACTATCAGGCGAATTGGTTCATTCAGAATCTCACATTCCACAACCTGTCTCAATTCTATTTCCGCGAGAATAGTTTCTCGAATTTTTGTACCACTGATTGGCGAGGTCAGGTCAAGATACGTGATGTGACGAGCGATGTTCAGATCGATAATATCGCTTACTTCAGTACTAGCTCAGCTACCTCATCACCTTGGTGTCACATGTATGGGGTTTCGCAGGCTAATGATTGGACGTTCAAGAACGCCAGTGTCCGACTCCAAGCCGGTTCGTTCTGGAGCGGTAATCCTGTGGCATCCAAGCCAACAGGTTACAGCGCTAAGTTCATCGATTCTACGGTCAAGCTCGCAGGTTCTTCATCTATGACCGACTATATGCATCTCAACGACTCCACCTTCACTGCGACCAAAGCTCCTCGGAGCACTTGGAATGGCTATTTCATCGACAGCATCGATTATGGGAAATGGAAGGTCACGAACAATTCCTTCACCCCGACCAATGGTTGGAAGAATCTGCGCTATACATATGGACTTGGCAATGTCATGGCCCCGAATAATTGGTGGGGCTTCAATCAGTCCAGTGCCATTGACACCAATATCCAGGATTACATGGACAACAACGGTGGTGGCTGGGTCAATTACACACCCTTCTGGGTCGATGCGAACATGACCAAGTTGTCGTGGGCTGGTAGCAGGACGAACATCACCTTCCCCAGCTTGGTCAATGGCGACTATATCGCAGGAGAGAATCTCACTGTGAACTATTCGATGGTGCTTGTTGGAGCAGGTGAGTGGTTCCTGAATA
>CAZMJD010000228.1:0-2784 GCA_964566385.1 uncultured Candidatus Poseidoniales archaeon
AGCATGTATCTGGCATTTTCATTGAGAGTCCAAATCTCTGACCTCGATCTCAATGGCGGTTTGCAGAGCTAGGTGATTGACGTCAAAGACTACCGTAAGACACCGAATGACGTCTACCCCGGTGTTGATGTTATATTCGACCAACCATTCCTCAGGTTCGGGTGTGAAGTCCCCTTCCATACGATAAGATATCGTTCTGGACGATGATAAACTAAACGGCTTCCTGTGCCATTAATTCAGCGAAGCCAGATGCGGGCTCCTATAGCCATCAGCAAGATACATGCTGCGACCATCCAGCGTGAATTCAGTTGTTCATCCTCCACCGCTCCAGAGAGTGAGGCATGAGCACCGAGTACGTCAACCACCTCCCCATCAACAATTCTCTCATGGACAATAATCCAACCAAGAGAATCGTGATTCCAAGAAGGATCGATAGAGATGCTGATATCCAGTCCACTCGTAACATCACCTCCAAAGGTCCAGGATTCCGACGGGAGTTCTATTGTCGAGGAACCTTCAACCGCGTCAAACTCTGCCACTGCGCGGGATACAACCCTCAATGGTTCGCCCTCCACACTACCTGCAGGCCTTACAACATTCGTCTCTACAAGGATCACAGTCAATGTTGTGTTGTTCAGACCACCTGCTGTCGAATCAAGAGTTACTGTAACGCCTGTCGAATCCAAGGTCGTCACAGCAGGGAGAAGTGTAAGACGGCTCGATGAAGAACGATCGCCCTCAGCGCTTGAGACATGGCGTATGAGATCATTGCGAGTAAGCGGGCCCGTAACCCCTTCATTTCCATCAAACCAGAGTGTTGGAGTGACAGTCGAGCTCGAGGCACCAAGGCGAGAGAGACGGTGAGCACTAGCTGCTGAACCAAGAGGATCTTCGCCGTCATGTGGGTGGTGGGAAGCAAGCACTGCTCGGCCTCCAGTCTCTGTGATGAAAGCTGCAAGGAGTGGATCAAATTCCGCACAAGGTGTGCACCAAGTAGCGGTCTTCTCCTCGATGAGAATCGTAGGTCCTCCTAAAACACCTGTCGAGCCATCCCCTGCCGAGGTGCTGAGAATCAATGGGAGGAGAAAGAGCAGAACGGCCATGAAACAAGACCGATTCGATCTAGCCACAAATATGAGCACGACCGACGCCGTGTTAAAGTTGCGAAGGCCTGGCGGCTCGTGAGTGATAGATGGCGAGATGAACATAGGCGCGACCCCTATGCTCGGAAGGCGCGTTCAGAGGGTTACCGCTCACGTTCAGCTTTCAAACTCCTACAAATTCAGGAACGCTTTGGCCTCATCCGTAAAGGCGATGCCGTGCTGGATATAGGATGCCATCCTGGCGGTTGGAGCCAAGTCGCAAGCGAACTTGTAGGGGATCGTGGGGATGTCATCGGTATCGATCTACGGTATACAACTCCATTACCCAATTGTCAATTTCACGAAATCGATGCTGCCGACCCAGGAGCACCTGAGGTGCTCCAAGCACTTTTTGGCCGTCCAGTAAACACCGTGATCTCTGATATCTCCCCTAACTTGACTGGCAGGTATGAGATGGACGTTGTCAATAGTGTGCACCTCTCTGTGATGGCACTGGATCTAGCGCTCCACTTATTGTGCGATGGAGGCAATGTTGTAACGAAGCTATTTGTTGGAGAGGGGGTGGAAGCAGTCATGGCGGCGATCAAGCCCCGCTTCAGCAAACTCCAACGCTTTGAACCTGAAGCCAGCAGGAATGCATCGTCTGAAGTATACATCGTAGCACGAAACAGGATTCCTCGTCTGGACGAGACTCTCCCGAACATTGCAGACATCGTTCTGCCAACTCTCGCAGGCATGGGAGACGATATTGATACAGACGTGGAGCCAGTTGTGGGCCTACGTCGTCTGATGAGGAAGGAAGAAGACAAAGATAGTTCATGAATGAATTCACATTCATCCCAACTCCCTCAGCAAATGACATCGTCCTGAAGTAGACAATGTATTCATGACAAACAAAACAGACCCACTGCGGAAGAAGAATGAGATGTCGATTATTCGGCAGATGCGCAAACGAATCGACCACGGGCATAGCGCCCGTTTAGAAGACAGAGTACGGGTAGATGAATTGGAGCGAGGTTCGCGACCAGGATGGATGGAGCTTCTCGTACTGCGGGCATATCCTCCGAGCCAAGTGAAGATCAGTGGAAAAGAGCATGTTGTCGTTGCTGCGTGTGCACGTGACGAGAGTGGAGTGGTTGGCATTGTGCTATGGAATGAAGATGCTCTTCGCGTTAAACAAGGAGATGTATTACGTATCCATCAGGGCTGGGTCCGAATATCCCAAGGAAAAACAGTGATCAGTGCCGGACAACACGGGTGGATTGAACTCATTTCAACCTCACACGGTAGTGATATAAGCCGCATGTCCTGCGGTCGAACATGGAACAGGCCACCCTGTGCACCGTGACTGGCGAACCTCTCGCAGATTTCACTTCAGTCGCATTCCCTTGCCCTCTATGCGGACACAGCATCGGTCGTTCAACACGTTGCAGAGATCAAGCAGTGCTTTACGCCTGTCCCGGATGTGGATTCATAGGACCTTGAGGGTTGGAGATGTCCGGAGAAGTTTCCATCACTTACAAGATCATGCTAGATTCCACCTTAGAGGATCCCGATCCTGAAGCGATATGTGGGGAAGTCATTAGAGTCTCAGGCGTCCAAGCCGCAGGAACGAAGCCTCTGGCTTTCGGAATGAAATACATTGAAGCAATATGTAAGATTGCAGATGGAGAAGGCAAGG
>CAZMJD010000229.1:0-2334 GCA_964566385.1 uncultured Candidatus Poseidoniales archaeon
CATTTGCTAACAAGTAGGAGAGGAAGATAGCCACACCTGCTCCGAGCACAGCACCTGGCACGACTCCGAAAATATTGCCTTTGGATATGTGATATGGGCGATTACCGATGTACAAACTGTTCTTGTAATCTGCAACAACGGTCCCTGACATTGAAATCGCTGAACCGAACACAGTGGTGCCAACAAGTCCGAGCAGTATGGCTTGTTGCTGGCTGAGTCCGAGGGCTTCGTTGAAACCTAGGAAGATTGCCATCAACATGATGAGTACAATGAAGGAAGTACCTGAGACTGGTTCGATGCCTGTTTCGCCCATGACGCGTACCGCAATGGCTCCGAGGAGAAAGGTTGTGAATAACAGAACCAGCGTGAATAAGGCACTCGCAACAATTGGGAAGCCGCCAAGCGTGAATATGACGATCATGGCGATTGCAGTGATGCCCATGAACACGGGAATCTGAACAAGAGGCCACTCATACCAGCCTTTCCCGTCCACCCATTCTTCCGATTCTTCACCTCCGAATGCCTTCGCGATATCTGCGAAAATCGTCTTGAAAGTGGGAGCCATCTTGAGCAGCCCGAATAAGCCGCCGCCAACGATGGCGCCAATTGCGACTTGCTTGACAACCTTGGCATGGGCCTTCATCTGCAGTTTATGACTACTGATGAGGGCGGCATTAGCTGGATCACGCATCTGTTCGATAGAAAGGGTGCTGTATGACGAGAGTTTCACATAATCCACCACATTGTTGTCGAAAACCGCAACATCAAATGCAACTGCCATTGGTACCAGAATGAACCATGCAACAACGGTTCCAAGGTTAACGAGAAGAGCAACTCGAAGACGCATGAACCAGCCTATGACCCACGGCGATGGTGATAGACCCAAGCCGATGTGAGTATGTGCAAAGGGATTCCACGTACCTCCGGCAGGTGTCAATGTCGTTCCAAAAGAGATGCCCTCGGAAGTGATCCCTGTCGGCTGATGTAATTCTGCATGGGAGTATAGTGATGCGAGTCCAAAATTTCCTGCATGTAGTAGTTCTGCAAGGAAGTCTGCGAGTGCAAGTCTGCGCTCATTAACCCAGATGAGTGGGTATTCGATGAGAAACATCGCTCCCATGCCGATCAATGTCCACAGTCCAACGGTTCGAAGTGAATCACGTGCACGTTCAGCAGCACCTGTATTCACATCGCATGTGATGTCAAGCAACTTGAGGTAAGCCTCGAATCCAGGCATTGGAAGAGGATCTTCGACAAGCCAGACTCTTCGGAAGATGATGAAATACATCACTCCAAGAAAGCCAGCAAACATCGAAGCAATGATGCCAATGAAGGCGAGATCCCAGACATTTGGGTTGGAAATCAGTGGTTCTCCTCCAACCAGATAGGCTGCTGAATCACCTGTCTGAGCGAGTAGAAAAATCGCAGGAAACGTGAAGATGAATCCAGTTGAAGCGTGTGTGGCTCCGGTAGTGGCAGAAGTGGAGATATTCACTTCACTCGGTGTCCATTTAAGCGCCATGCCTAGGAGATATGCAATGTACCATGCGGCCGAAATTGCAAGTCCTATCTTGAGGCCGATGTAGGCAGTTACGCCAGAGAAAATAGCGCCTATAGCGACTCCGATGAGGACCTTTTTAGTGTCCCAATGGCTTATCTCAAAACCTTCGCTAAGATTCTTCTCCTCCAGATATTGTTCAAGAACGCCTGTATTGAGATTGTTGTACATGTTGTCGTCGAGCCAAGTCAACCGGCCTTCTTCCATCGCCTGAAGGCCACCAGGTGTGGGCGGCTGACGATACGCAGACTTGCGAACCTGCCCCCCCATGACTCAATGGAGGGGAGGCATCGTTTGATTCTTGCTCAACTTGAACATCACCGCTTGCCAGTAAATCGTTTTGTCAACTTCAGTAACTGAGTGGTGTAACCTATTTTCTGGTAGAAAGCAACTGCACTCTCGTTACTTGGATGAACAGTCAATCTGACTTCATCGGCTCCCAAGCCAATAGCGTGTTGCTCACAATGGTGGACAAGTTTTCGCCCTACCCCCATATTCCTCCACTCTTCGTCTACCCAAACATCTGCGATATTCCAGATCACTGGTGCTCCTTCCAACGGTGAATTCTCAGCAGCTATTGAAGCAATGCCGATGTTCTTCTGATCGAACTCCGCCATGAAGACCAGCTTTCGAATGATGCGTGTTCGAAGAAATTCCATGGCGGCAAATTCATTTTCGGCATTCCTAGGTGCGCCATCCCCTGTCGGACCTTGATGGTCGAGCAACTTCCACCACTTCTCACAGACTTCTTTGAGGTCGCTGATGGTCGCAGCTCT
>CAZMJD010000229.1:2344-2778 GCA_964566385.1 uncultured Candidatus Poseidoniales archaeon
GTATGGCCAATCTCTGGTCAGATAAAGCCTGACCGACAAACATCATAAGCACAGTTCGGAGAGTCGAATACATGGCAGGTACTACGAGGTCTGAGATCCGGACATTGAAGGTAGGTCGTTATGTTGCACTCGATGGAAACGCCTACAAGATTCTCTCCATTTCTACCTCAAAACCAGGTAAACATGGTGGTGCTAAGGCTAGGATTGACCTTGAGGATATTTTCACAGGTCAGAAGCGTTCTCATGTAGCTCCCGTGACAGATACAATCAATGTCCCTATACTTGAGAAGGGCACTGCGATCGTCACGCACATCCAAGGCGTCGAAGTCCATGCACTCGATATGAAGTCCAATGAGATGATGATCCTCCCGATGCCTGATGAATCCGAGGGGATGTCAATTGACTCCGGAAAGGAGATTATGTGGATGGAAGCG
>CAZMJD010000230.1:0-2766 GCA_964566385.1 uncultured Candidatus Poseidoniales archaeon
ATTGAAGAAGAAAAACAGACACGATCCGAACACAAAGCCATCGAGTAATGGGGAGTCTAGCATCAATTCGACGTCGAAGACCACGGTGGACTGACCAGCCAGAGAGTGTTACGAATAATGGTGCCGCCATCCCCCCAATAGCTGCCGAAATAAAGGCAAGGACGTGTGTCATCTCAACAGGGGCTGGAAGTAATGCTGCTGTGTGAACCTGAACCATGGCCAACACAGCCAATCCCCGTAAGGCGTCGACATGCTGAGAACGAGGAGATACGCGATTATTCATCGGCGTCGACCAGACCATCGGCATCTTCGCACATAATCTCAACTCTCAGAACAGAGACGCGAGATGTGCCACCATCCTCTCGAGGAAGGACTTCAGTATCAATCTCAACCAGTCCAAGCACCATCGGGGGAAGGGTTGAGGCAATCTTTCCACTGCGATGTAAACACACTTGCGCAACATCTGCTACTCTCTCAAGAGAACGACCGCGTCCGATAATCCGAAAGGAGTGATGACCTTCCTTGATCAGGGAAGCAATAGCGGCGATATAGGCATGAAGCGGCTTTCGGCCAACGAACACCTCTCGCACCTCGGCCATGAACGTGAACGACAGCGCTCGCATTTGAAATAGACGCTGAATGACAGAAGTTGTAACCTTGGAAAACTCGGAATCATGAAGTAGAGAACATCGCACCGTGCCGGTCAGCGGACGTAGTGTAGCGGTTATCACCGTGGGTTGCCAATCCATGAACCCGGGTTCAAATCCCGGCGTCCGCACTGTTCTAGTCGCTTCCCTCCCGAAGGCTCATGATTAACCTTGAAGTGGAGATGCCATGCTTCCGATGGAGATGTTCCGGAATGCGGAGAAGAATATTCTGCACGACCACAAGCGCAGGGGCATTGCAGCGGATGCAGTGCATGAAGTGGTTCGGCTCGATGAGAGATGGAGAGACGTTCTGAAGAAAGTCGAAGAAATGAGACGAATCCGTAATGAGACTTCTCGCTTAATCGCCCAAGCCAAGAAAAGTGGGGACGAAAAAGCTGATGCAAAGGCTATCTCCTCGATGAAAAATGTCCAGCAGCAGCTAGCTGAGGCCGAGGGAAAAGAGGAAAAAGCAAGAATGAAGCGAGATGCGCTTCGAATGCGAATTCCAAATATCCTTGATGCTGAAGTTCCAGAGGGGGATGGTTCAGAGGGAAACGTAACCCTATCAACACGTGGACCCGATATTGAAGAACGTGAAGGCTTGCGAACACACAACGAATTGCTGGAACTGCATGATTGGGCAGATCTGGCTAGGGGAGCAAAAGTCACTGGATCTCGCTTCTATTTCTTGAAAAGTGATCTGGCCATGCTGGATCTAGCAGTACAGCGCTGGGCCATCGATCGGCTGACAACAAAACATGACTACGAACTGGTGATTCCACCATTCATGATGAATACGAAAGCATACGAAGGAGTCGTGGACCTTGAGGATTTTGAGACAGTAATGTATGGGGTTGATCCAGATGGATATCATCTCATTGCGACGAGCGAACATCCTCTGACGGCCATGTACAGTCAAGAATTACTCATGCCCGAAGAACTGCCCATCAAAATGGTTGGACTCTCTCCTTGTTTCCGCAGAGAGGTTGGAGCACATGGTATGTCTGATCGCGGTATCTGGCGCGTTCACCAATTTACAAAAGTAGAGCAAATAATCCTGTGTAAGCCAGAGGATTCCGATAAGTTCCATCAAGAATTATTGGATAATGCAATAGGTCTCTGGGATGAGATGGAGATACCGTACCGTGTTGTTGATATCTGCACCGGTGACATAGGAACCGTTGCATCAAGAAAGTACGATATTGAGGTTTGGATGCCCGCGGCAAAGCAATGGAAAGAAGTGGTTTCTTGCAGTAACTGCCGATCATATCAGGCACACAGACTTGCCATACGACATCGTTCTCCAGAAGGTAGTGTGCATCTCCATACATTAAATTCGACGGCGGTCGCTACAAGCAGAGCTCTCGCGGCAATTATTGAACACCATCAGCAAGATGATGGTTCTGTCCGCCTTCCCGAGGCCCTTCAACCATATTTGAACGGGAAAAAAGCAATTGGAAAATTAATTTGATTTTTGAATAATCGCTGCTTCCATTCCTGCATCAATCAACTCACCTGGAATCACATTCACTGCTTCGACGAATCCATCAATAGGACTCGCTAGAGTCTGCTCCATCTTCATAGCCTCAATCGTCAAGATAGGATCACCCTTACTGACAACATCCCCCTCCCCTACATGAACGGCGACCACAGAACCAGGCATAGGGGCAAATAGCCTGCCATCTGAATCTGAGGAACGATCCGATCTTGATGATCTGAATGAACGGAACCTCATCGTCACACCATCAACTGTAACCCACGTCCACCCTGATGCATCAGTGCTCACAAAGGAAGTCGTTCCTTCCAAAGGCATTGCGTCAGAAGAAACGCCCCTGCTAGGGGCCTCTTCATCAATACCACATCCTTTCAAATGCAAGGATTTCAAGGCAAGAACCTCCTGTCCTGGATGAACGCACTAGATGTGAACTGAACAGCGGTTTGCGAATCACGAGAAGGGCGAAGTGGAATCCCCTCAGCCCACTGGCCAGATTTGATTGCTGCGGTGAGCGAGGAGACCTCCGAAGCAATATTCTCTAGTGGCGAGGAAGATTCCAGCCACGTAGTCGTAACTTCCCCTCTTTCAACTGCCGGGTCCCGACTTAGGGCGACCAAGAGGGGA